>NZ_JBHWVJ010000075.1:0-37389 GCF_042736725.1 Streptomyces sp. NPDC060028
CTGGACGTACTTGCGCGGTCCGACAACACGGCGAGGTGCCGTACCGGGCGCCGCGCCCCGGTGAACCTTTCCGGTCACAGCACTAGTGGTCGAGGACGCCGGCGATGCGGTGCGTCACGCCCGGGAAGCGCGGGGACCGGCTGCTCCGGACGAAGACGGTCCAGCCCGGGCGGACGTCCCTCGTGCCGCTCGGGAGGTAGGCCGTCAGCTCGGTGCCGCCGGGGAGCCTGACCTGCGCGCTCGCCAGCGTCACGGACTCGACCGTGCCCATCCGCTTCCCGCGGCGGAGCTTCGCCGGGCTCGACTTGGTCATCGCTTCTCCCTCGTACGCCGGTTCCCGCGCAGGTCGCGGTGGACCGCAGCTAACCGCACCGCGGGGCCGGGGTTCGGCACCCCGGCCCCGCGACCACCCGTTCGGCGTCAGAGCGAGCGCAGCAGCACCGCCGGGGACTCGACGCAGTCGGCGACGTACCGCAGGAAGCCGCCCGCCGTGCCGCCGTCGCAGACGCGGTGGTCGAAGGTCAGGGACAGTTGCACGACCTGGCGGACAGCCAGCTCGCCCTGGTGGACCCACGGCTTGGGGATGATCCGGCCCACGCCGAGCATGGCCGCCTCGGGGTGGTTGATGATCGGCGTGGAGCCGTCGACCCCGAAGACCCCGTAGTTGTTCAGGGTGAAGGTCCCGCCGGTCAGATCGGCCGGGGTCAGCTTCCCGGCCCGGGCCAGCTCGGTCAGCCGGGCGAACTCCACCGAGAGGGACTCCGGATTGCGCGTCTGGGCGTCGCGTACGACCGGGACCATCAGGCCCCGCTCCGTCTGCGCGGCGAAGCCGAGGTGCACCGCCGGGAGCCGGACGATCTCCTTGGCCTCCAGGTCCACCGTGGAGTTGAGCTCCGGGTAGCGGGCCAGCGCCGCCGTGCAGATCCGGGCCAGCAGCGCGAGCACCGAGATCTTGGGGCCGCCCGCGGCGTTCATCGCGGCCCGGGCCGCCATCAGCTCGGTGGCGTCCGCGTCGACCCAGCAGGTGGCCTCCGGGATCTCCCGGCGGCTGCGCGACAGCTTCTCGGCCACGGCTCCGCGAAGTCCCTTGAGCGCAATCCGCTCGCCCTGCGCGGCGACCGCAGCCGGGGCGACCGGCGCCGGCGTCGGCTCGGGCGCCCGCAGGGCCGCCTCGACATCCGCCCGCAGGATCAACCCCTCGGGGCCCGATCCGCTGAGCCCGCGCAGGTCGACCCCGTTGTCCCTGGCCAGCTTCCGCACCAGCGGCGAGATCACCGCCACCGGCCCGGTGGCCACGGGAGCCACCGCCACCGCAGCCGCCGGAGCAGGAGCAGGAGCAGGAGCAGGCGCCGACACCGCGGCGGTGACGGGTCGCACCCGTCGCCGACGCGCCGGGCGCGAGTGGTCCTCGCCGTAGCCGATCAGGGGCCGGGGCACGTCGCCGGAGCCTTCGGCTTCCGCCTCCGGCGCAGCCGGGGCATCCGGGGCCTCCGGGAGCGACGACGCCCCCACCGCCACGGTGATCAGTGGGGCCCCGACCGGCAGCTCCGTGCCCTCCTCGCCGAAGCGCGCGGTGACCACGCCCCCGTACGGGCACGGCACCTCGACCATCGCCTTGGCCGTCTCGACCTCGACCACCGGCTGGTCGATCGCGACGACGTCGCCGACCGCGACCAGCCAGCGGACGATCTCCGCCTCGGTCAGTCCCTCCCCCAGGTCGGGGAGCTTGAATTCCATTACCTGCGGCATCAGTTCTCCCACTGCAGGCGGGCCACGGTGTCCAGGATCCGGTCGACACCGGGCAGATGGTGCTTCTCCAGCATCGGCGGCGGGTACGGGATGTCGAAGCCCGTCACCCGCAGCACCGGCGCCTCCAGGTGGTGGAAGCACCGCTCCATGACGCGAGCGGCGATCTCCGCGCCCGGTCCGCCGAAGCCGCCGGCCTCGTGGACCACCACCGCGCGCCCGGTCCGGCGTACGGCCTCGACGACCGTCTCCTCGTCGAACGGCACCAGCGAACGCAGGTCCAGGACCTCCAGGTCCCAGCCCTCCTCGCGCGCCGCCTCGGCCGCCTCCAGGCAGACCGGGAGCGAGGGCCCGTACGTGATCAGCGTCGCGCTCGTGCCCGTCCGCCGGACCAGCGCCTTGCCGATGCCCGGTACGGCTGTCGGGGCGTCCGGCGACCACTGCGCCTTCGACCAGTACAGCCGCTTCGGCTCCAGGAAGACCACCGGGTCGTCGCTCGCGATCGAGGCGCGCAGCAGGCCGTACGCGTCCTCGACCGTCGCCGGGGTCACCACGTGCAGGCCGGGAGTGGCCACGTAGTACGCCTCGGAGGAGTCGCTGTGGTGCTCCACCCCGCCGATCCCGCCGCCGTACGGCACGCGGATGGTGATCGGCAGCGGCATGGCACCGCGGGTGCGGTTGCGCATCTTCGCCACGTGGGAGATCAGCTGCTCGAAGGCCGGGTAGGCGAAGGCGTCGAACTGCATCTCCACCACCGGCCGCAGGCCGTACATGGCCATGCCCACCGCGGCCCCGAGGATCCCGGCCTCCGCGAGCGGGGTGTCCGTACAGCGGTCCTCGCCGAATTCCTTCGCGAGCCCGTCCGTGATGCGGAAGACCCCGCCCAGTGCCCCGACGTCCTCGCCCATCACGTGGACGGTCGGGTCCTCGGCCATCGCGTCGCGCATGGCCCGGGTCAGGGCCTGGGCCATGGTCGCCGGCTTCACCGCAACCGTGGTCATCACTCGGTCTCCGCTTCGAGCTCGGCACGCAGCATGGCCGCCTGTTCGCGCAGCCGGCCGGTCTGCTCCGCGTAGACGTTGGTGAACAGGTCCATCGGGTCGAGGGCCGGCTCCGCGTTCATCTGCTCGCGCAGCGCCGCCGCCATCTCCTCGGCCGCGTCCTTCGCCTCCTGGATGCCGGCCGCGTCGAGCAGCCCGCGCGCGGTCAGCTCGCGCTCCAGCAGCTCCACCGGGTCGTGCGCCTTCCACGCCTCCACCTCGGCATCGCCGCGGTAGCGGGTCGCGTCGTCGGCGTTGGTGTGCGCCTCGATCCGGTACGTGACGGCCTCGATCAGGGTCGGTCCGCCGCCGGCCCGGGCCCGCCGGACGGCTTCGGACAGCACCTCGTGGACGGCGGCGATGTCATTGCCGTCGACGAGGCGGCCGGGCATCCCGTATCCCACGGCCTTGTGGGCCAGGGTGGGGGCGGCGGTCTGCTTGGCGAGCGGGACGGATATCGCGAAGCCGTTGTTCTGCACCAGGAAGACCACCGGGGCCTGCCAGACGGCCGCGAAGTTCAGGGCCTCGTGGAAGTCGCCCTCGCTGGTGCCGCCGTCGCCGACCATGGCGAGCGCCACCACGTCGTCGCCGCGCAGCCGGGCCGCGTGGGCCAGGCCCACCGCGTGCGGCAGCTGGGTGGCGAGCGGGGTGCACAGGGGTGCTATCCGGTGCTCGCGCGGGTCGTAGCCGGTGTGCCAGTCGCCGCGCAGCAGGGTCAGCGCCTGTACGGGGTCCAGGCCGCGGGCCACGGCCGCGAGGGTGTCGCGGTAGCTGGGGAAGAGCCAGTCCTGCTCCTCCAGGACCAGCGCGGCCGCGATCTCGCAGGCCTCCTGGCCGACGGTGGAGGGATACACAGCCAGTCGGCCCTGCCGGGTGAGGGCGGTGGCCTGCGCGTTGTACCGGCGGCCGCGCACCAGCTCGGCGTAGCACCGGCGCATCAGCTCGGGGTCGAGCCGGTCGGCGGCCGGGGTGCCCAGCACCCGGTACGGCTCGGGGTCCGGGAGCAGCGGGGCGGCATCCGTACGGGGCCTCCAGGCGGGCGGGGTGGAACGGTGGGACGCACCGGCACCGGGCAGCTCTTGGACCGTCATGGCGGCGTACACCTCCTCGTGGGAAGCGGGCATGTAAGACCTCGGATGTGAGGCCCCTCACCTACCGATTGTTCGGTTGTCTGCGCAATTTGGCTACAGGCGGCTCCAGGCTGTGGACAAAGTGGCGCCGGGGCCCTGGGATGGATGCAGGACGTCCAGGAGAGGGAGGCAGTGGGCGATGGCGGATGAACAAATGGCCGGAGCGGGTTCCGCACCGGTACCACCAGGAGGTGCCCCCGGGACCCCTGCGCCCCCCGCGCGCCCCCTGGACCCGGTCGACCGGTCCATCATGCGGTTGCTCCAAACGGATGGCCGGGCGTCGATACGCTCGGTCGCCGAGCAGGTGCACGTGTCCCGCGCGAACGCCTACGCCCGTATCAACCGGCTGATCGACGACGGCGTGATCCGGGGCTTCACGGCCCGCGTGAACCACGAGCGAGCGGGCCAGGGCGCCTCCGCGTACATCACGCTGAAGATCGTCCAGAACTCCTGGCGGACGGTCCGCGAACAGCTCCGCGAACTCCCGGGCGCGGCCCACATCGCCCTGGTCAGCGGGGACTTCGACGTCCTGCTGCTGGTCCACACCCCGGACAACCGCACCCTGCGCGAACTGGTCCTCACCCGCCTCCAGTCCATCCCGGAGGTCCTCTCCACCCGCACCCTGCTGGTCTTCGAGGAAACGGACCTCCTGGACCCCGGCCCGGGCTCGGGCCCCGGCCCGACGATTTCGGAGGAGTAGGCGGCGCAGCGGTCAGCGCTGGGTGCGCAGGCCGTCCAGGGCCATGCTGACCACCGCGTCCGCGAGCTGGTCGGGGGTCGTGCCCGGGTGCGGGCGGTACCACTCGACCAGGGAGTTGACCATGCCGAAGAGCAGCCGGGTGGCCAGCCGGATGTCGACGTCCGCCCGCAGGTCGCCCTCGGCCGCGGCGGCCTTGAGCAGGTCCGCGACCTGGTGGTCGAAGTCCCGGCGGCGCTCCAGCGCCCACCGCTCGGTACGGGTGTTGCCGCGCACGCGCAGCAGCAGCGTCACGTACGGCAGTTCCGCGACCAGCACCTCGACCGTGCGGCGGGTGACGTACTCGACCCGCTCGACCGCGCGCCCGCGTACGGCGCCCTGCTCCTCCAGGACCGCGAAGAGCCCGTCCAGCGCCCGGCTGACGGCCCGGCGCAGGAGCTCTTCCTTGCCCGCGACGTGGTGGTAGATCGAGGACTTGGAGATACCGGCGGCCTTGGAGAGGTGCTCCATCGAGGTGCCGTCGTAGCCGCGCTCGTTGAAGACCTGGACGGCCACGGACAGGAGCGTCTCGGGGGTGTACGTGTCCCGCTTGACCGTCGTCACTGCGCCTCCCCCGCTTCGGTCGCGTCCTCGTCGCCGGCCGCGTAGCCCAGCCGGAACAGCGCGAGCGAGGGCGCGTAGCGGCCGCCGGGACAGCGTTCGTCGAGGTGGTGCAGCAGGTCGTACGCCCAGTCCCGGCCGAGCCGGTCGTGCCATTCGGCGGGGCCGAGCGGGTAGTTGACGCCGAGCCGCATCGCGGTGTCGATGTCCTCGGCGACGGCCACGCCGCGGGCGATCGCGTCGGCGGTGAGGTCGATCAGCATCGCCACGGTCCGGGCGACGATCATGCCGGGGACGTCGCCGATGACGGAGACCTTCTTGCCGAGCTTCTGGAACAGCCCGATGGCCTCGGCCAGGGTCTGCTCGCTGGTGTCCTCGCTCGCGGAGAGCGCGATCCGGGTGGCGCCGCGGTAGTCGAGCGCGAGGTCGAAGTAGACGACGTCCGCGAACTCGACCGAGGTCTTGCCGTCCGCGAGCACCAGCTGGCCCTCGCCGGGGAGCTGGATGTACGGGCCGCCGTGCTCGGTGGCGGTGACCGCGATCCCGGCCTCCTCGAAGAGGTCGGCCAGCTCGGCGGCCGGACCCAGGTCACCGACGACGGTGACCTTCTCCGGGGCCTCCTCGGGGCCGGCGGTGTGCGGGCCGGGCACCTGCGCGTCCGGGCCGTAGGAAAACCAGCCGTGGCCCGACTTGCGGCCGAGGCGGCCCGACTGGACCAGCCGGCGCTGCGCGAGGGAGGGGGTGAACTTGGGGCTCCGGAAGAACGACTCCCACACCGAGCGGGTGACGGCCTCGTTCACGTCCTGCCCGATCAGGTCGGTCAGCGCGAAGGGCCCCATCTTGAACCCGCCGCTCTCGCGGAGCACGGCGTCGATGGTGGCCGGGTCGGCGCCCTGCTCCTCGTACACCGCGAAGGCCTCGGCGTAGAAGGGGCGGGCGATCCGGTTGACGATGAAGCCCGGGGTGTCGGCGCAGCGGACCGGCGTCTTCCCCCAGCCCAGCACGGTGGCGTACGCGCGGTCGGCGGCGGCCGGGTCGGTCGCGAAACCGCTGACCACCTCGACGAGCGGGAGCAGCGGGGCCGGGTTGAAGAAGTGCAGGCCGAGGAAGCGGCCCGGGTGCGCGAGACCGGCGGCGAGCTCGGTGACGGAGAGGGAGGAGGTGTTGGTGGCCAGCAGGGCGTCCGGCGAAACCACCTCTTCGAGTGCTTCGAAGAGCGCCCGCTTGACGGTGGCGTTCTCGACGACGGCCTCGACGACGAGCGCGGCTCCGGCCAGTCCGGACAGCTCGGCGGCCGCATCGATCCGGCCGATCGCGTCCTCGGCCTCGGCCCGGTCCAGCCGGCCCTTCGCGGCCATCCGTTCGACGCGGTCCTGGACCATGCCGACGCCGTCGGCAGCCAGCGCCGCGTTGATGTCGTAGATCAGCACGCGGTGACCTGCGAGAAGGGCTACCTGGGCGATGCCCTGTCCCATGGTTCCGGCGCCGACGACCGCCACAGTGCGGGACCGCTCGATTGCTGTCATGACCCGATCCTCCCGCACGGACTTGTCCACAGGTCTGCCGGGCCCTCTTGTCCCGACCGATCGTTCGGTTACTCTAACTCCAGTCTGCTCTTTTTCGCCCGGCTCAACGAGGAGTTGGTCTTGATGGCCGCCGACCAGTCCGCCGCAGCTCTGCCCGTGTCCCGCTTGTCGGAGCGGCACCGGCAGACCCTCGACCAGGCGCTGGCCGCCATCCGCAGCCGCGCCTACTGGTCCCCGCACCCCGAGCACCCCAAGGCGTACGGGGAGACCGCGCCCGCCGACGGGCTCGCCGCCTTCGAGGCGCTGCGCGGCACCCGGCTGGACCTCGGGCAGCCCGGCACGGACGGCTGGACGGGCGGCGAGGTGTCCCCGTACGGCCCGGAGCTGGGTGTCGAATACCCCCATGCCGACCCGGACGTGCTGCTGCCCGCGATGAAGGCCGGCATGGCCGCCTGGCGCGACGCCGGGCCCGAGGCCCGCGCCGTGGTCTGCATCGAGATCCTGGCCCGGATCAGCGCGCGGACGCACCAGTTCGCGCACGCGGTCATGCACACCAGCGGCCAGGCCTTCATGATGGCCTTCCAGGCGGGCGGCCCCCACGCGCAGGACCGCGGTCTGGAGGCGGTGGCCTACGCGTACGAGGAGCAGACCCGCGTCCCCGGCCAGGCCGACTGGTCCAAGCCGCAGGGCAAGAAGGACCCGCTGGAGCTGGGCAAGACCTTCACCGCGGTCCCGCGCGGCATCGCGCTCATGATCGGCTGCAACACCTTCCCGACGTGGAACGGCTACCCGGGCCTCTTCGCCTCCCTGGCCACGGGCAATGCGGTGCTGGTCAAGCCCCACCCCCGTGCCGTGCTCCCGCTGGCGCTGACGGTCCAGGTGGCCCGCGAGGTGCTCGCCGAGGCCGGCTTCGACCCGAACCTGGTGGCGCTGGCCGTGGAGCGGCCGGGCGAGGGCATCGCCAAGACCCTCGCGGTGCGCCCCGAGATCAAGCTGATCGACTACACCGGGTCCACCGAGTTCGGCGACTGGCTGGAGGCCAACGCCCGCCAGGCGCAGGTCTACACCGAGAAGGCCGGCGTCAACACCGTCGTCGTCGACTCCACCGACAACTACAAGGGGATGCTGTCCAACCTGGCCTTCTCCCTGTCCCTGTACAGCGGCCAGATGTGCACCACCCCGCAGAACCTGCTGATCCCGCGCGACGGCATCGCCACCGACGCCGGCCACAAGACGTACGACGAGGTCGTCGCCGATCTCGCGGCCTCGGTCGGCGGACTGCTCGGCGACGATGCCCGGGCCAATGCGCTGCTGGGCGCGCTGGTCAACCCGGACGTCAAGACCCGCCTGGAGGCGGCGGCCGCCCTGGGCGAGGTCGCGCTGGCCTCGCGGGAGGTCCCCAACCCCGAATTCCCGGACGCGGTGGTGCGTACCCCGGTGATGGTGAAGCTGGACGCCGCCAAGCCGGACCCGGAGGCGCCCTACCTCTCCGAGTGCTTCGGCCCGGTCTCCTTCGCGGTGGCGGTCGACTCCACGGCGGACGCGCTCGACCTGCTGCGCCGTACGGTGCGGGAGAAGGGCGCCATGACGGTGGGTGCGTACACGACCTCCGCGGACACCGAGCGGGCCATCGAGGAGGTCTGCTTCGAGGAGTCGGCGCAGCTCTCCCTGAACCTCACGGGCGGGGTGTTCGTCAACCAGACCGCGGCCTTCTCCGACTTCCACGGCTCGGGCGGCAACCCCGCGGCGAACGCGGCGCTGTGCGACGGGGCGTTCGTGGCGAACCGCTTCCGGGTGGTGGAGGTCCGCCGCCAGGCGTAGCGGTCGGGATGGCGGTCAGGCATGGCGGTCAGGCGTGACCGTCAGGGTTTGGGCCCGCCCCAGTGGAAGAGGGTCATGGCCACGCTGGTGGCCAGGTTGTAGCTGGAGACCTGCGGGCGCATCGGCAGGGACACCAGGTGATCGGCGCGGGCGCGCAGCTCGGGCGAGATGCCGTGGCGTTCCGAGCCGAAGGCGAGCAGGGCGTCGTCCGGGAGGGTGAGGGCACGGATGTCCTCGCCCTCCGGGTCGAGCGCGTACAGCGGCCCGGGCGGGAGGGTCTCCAGGGTTACCTGGTCGACGGTGGTGGCGTAGTGCAGCCCGGCGCCGGCCCGGACCACGTTCGGGTGCCAGGGGTCGAGGTCACCCCGGGTGACGACGCCGGTGGCGCCGAAGCCGGCGGCGAGGCGGACGACCGCGCCGACGTTGCCGAGGTTGCGGGGGTTGTCCAGCACCACGACCGGCGCCCGGCGGGGCAGCTCAGCCAGGGCCGCGCGCCCGGCCTCCCGGGCGGGGCGTACGGCGAGCGCGGCGACCCCCGTGGGGTGCACGCGGGCCAGCAGCCCCTTGAGCGGCGCCCGCCGCACCAGCCGGGCGATGTCCGCCTCCACGTCCGGAGCCAGCTCGCGGGCGAGGGCCCGTACGGCGTCGGGGTCATCGGCGACGGCCATCCGCACCTGGGCCCCGAACCGCAGGGCGTGCTTCAGCGCGTGGAACCCGTCGAGCAGCACGACGCCTTCCGCCGCCGCGGCCTCCTGCCACAGCCGCGCCGCCTCATCCGCACTCCCGAGCTCAGTCATGCCCCGACCCTACGGCGGCCGGCCGGGCCATCCGGCCCCGGCAGCGGCGCCGCAGGTCAGGGCAGGGCGGAAGCAGCGGGAACCGGGGCCGGTTCCGCGTCCGCGGCCGGCTCGTCCGAAGCACGGCGCAGCCGAAGCGCCGCGGCCTTCGCGCCCAGCCAGAGCAGGAACCCCGTCGGCAGGAAGACCGCGTCGGCGGCGATCATCGCCAATGAGAAGAAGGGCAGTCCCAGCACCACCGCGATCCCGGCGTGCTCGACCATCATCACGCCCAGCAAGACGTTCTTGATCCGCCGGTTGAACAGGGTGAACGGAAACGCCACCTGCACCGCCACCGTGCCGTAGGACAGCAGCATCACCATCACCCCGCTGCTCGCCAGCAGCGCGGACAGCCCCGGCCACGGCGTGAAGTAGTCCAGCCCCAGCGGGTAGTACAGCGCGGTCCCGTCCTGCCACCGCGATCCCTGGATCTTGTACCAGCCCGCCGTCGCGTAGATCAGGCACACCTCCGCCGTGATCACCAGCATCCCGGCGTTGTGCAGCACGTTCGCGAGGACGTCGAGGACCGCCCGCCCCTCCCCGTCCCGGTCGTACCGCTCGACCGTCCACCACAGCGCCGCGACCACCCACAGCGCCGCGAAGGCCGCGAGCCAGCCGTACCCGAACCGGCCCGTCACCGCCCCGTACGCGAAGACCGCGCCGAGGACGCCCCACAGCACCGGCCCGCCCGCCCCGGCCGACGCCGAGCCGCGCCGCGCCGCCCGCCGGGCGTCCAGGGACCACACCTGGGCGCACCTCGTCAGCACCAGGTAGATCGCCATCAGGTGGATGACGTTGTCCCCGCCGTCGCCCATGAACACGCTGCGGTTTTGCAGCGACAGCACCCCGACCATGAACAGCACCGACGTCGCCCGTGTCCGCCAGCCCAGCATCAGCAGCAGGCTCGCCAGCACGGACACGGCGTACACGAGCTCGAACCAGGGCGTCGAGTCCGACCACAACAGCACCGTGAACGACCGGTTCGAGGCGATCAGCCGCTCCGCCAACCCCCAGCTCCACGGGCCGTCGGGCCCGTACAGCTCGCGCCGGTTGGGGAACTCCCGCAGCAGGAAGAACAGCCAGGTCCCGGCGAAGCCGATGCGGACCACGGCGCTCTGGTACGGGCCCAGCGCCTGCCCGGTGGCCTTCGCCAGTGCCCGCCCGGCCGCCGCGCGTGCGCGCTTCACACCGCCCGGGTTCACCCCGCCCGGGTTCACACCACCCGGATTCGCACCGCCCGGATTCATACCGTCCACCACGGCAGCTCCCGGTAGTACGTCTGGGTGTCGGTCTTCTCGTCGGACCACTTCGGCGCGGCCACCGCCCGCGTCGCCGAGCGCAGCTGGATCCGTACGATCACGTCGCCGGCCCGCTGCCGCGCCGCCAGCCGCTGCAGCGCGATCCGCCGCAGGTACTCCTCCGACAGCGTGCCGCGCTCGCCGTTCGCCTTGTTGTCCTCGTCGTGGGAGCCGGTGAAGAAGTCCCAGGCCCGCCGGAGCTCGTTCTGCTCGGTGTGGCTCGGCAGCAGGCTGTGCCGGATGGCCGCGCCGTCCTCGGCCGACAGGTCGCGCCAGTCACCGGTGACCAGCTTGCCGTCCGCGCCGCGCACCTGGGCCCGTACCTCGACCGCGATGTTCTGCTGGAGCGGATTGGGGGCGAAGAGCTTCCAGTTCTGTTCGAACTCGGGATAGATCCAGCCGTCGACCGCCTGCGCGTGCTGCTTGCTCACCGTGTTGGACGGGGCCACGTGCAGGAAGACGAGCGCCAGGTGCCAGCAGGCGGCGACGGCCACCGCGCCGAGGGCGAGTGCGACGACGATCCGGTACGGGGCGGAAAGTCCGGCGATTCCGGGCGTCCGGGGCGGTGGGACGGCCGTTTCCACGGGCTCGCGCTCGTTCGAATCCATCCCGCCCCGATCATCCGGCGTCCACAGGGTTGACCACAGAGGTTGACACCCTACGGGCCTGCGTCTCACCATTGAAGAGAATGAACCGAACGATCGGTCGGTCGGGCGGACGGACACTCTGGCAGGGGGCCGGGATGGTTGCAGTGACCCCGGAAACGGGGCAGGACCTCGGCGCGCAGCTCGCGGCGGCCTTCGATGCGGCCGTCGCGGCCGACGAGCGCGTGGAGCCGCGGGACTGGATGCCCGACGAGTACCGTGCCTCTCTGGTCCGCCAGATGGCCCAGCACGCCCACTCCGAGATCATCGGCATGCAGCCCGAGGCCAACTGGATCACCCGGGCGCCCTCGCTGCGCCGCAAGGCGATCCTGATGGCGAAGGTCCAGGACGAGGCGGGCCACGGCCTGTACCTCTACAGCGCCGCCGAGACGCTGGGCACCAGCCGCGACGAGCTGCTGGACAAGCTCCACGCGGGCAGGCAGAAGTACTCCTCGATCTTCAATTACCCCACGCTGACCTGGGCCGACGTCGGCGCGATCGGCTGGCTCGTGGACGGCGCGGCCATCACCAACCAGGTCCCGATCTGCCGCTGCTCGTACGGTCCGTACGCGCGGGCCATGGTCCGGATCTGCAAGGAGGAGTCCTTCCACCAGCGCCAGGGCTTCGAGCTCCTCATGGCCCTCTCCAAGGGCACGGCGGCCCAGCACGCGATGGCGCAGGACGCCGTCGACCGCTGGTGGTGGCCGTCGCTGATGATGTTCGGCCCGCCGGACGACGAGTCGGCGCATTCCGCGCAGTCGATGGCCTGGCGGATCAAGCGGCACTCCAATGACGAGCTGCGCCAGCGCTTCGTGGACATCGCCGTCCCGCAGGCCGAGGCGCTCGGCCTGACCCTGCCCGACCCGGACCTGAAGTGGAACGAGGAGCGCGGGCACCACGACTTCGGCGCGATCGACTGGGCGGAGTTCTGGGACGTGCTCAAGGGCAACGGCCCGTGCAACGACCAGCGGATCGGCCAGCGCCGCAGGGCACACGAGGAAGGCGCCTGGGTCCGCGAGGCGGCCGCGGCGTATGCCGACAAGCACGCACGTACCGAAAGTGAGGCAAAGGCATGACGCAGAACTGGCCGCTGTGGGAGGTGTTCGTCCGCTCGCGGCGCGGCCTCTCGCACACGCACGCGGGAAGCCTGCACGCCCCCGACGCGGAGATGGCCCTGCGCAACGCCCGCGACCTCTACACCAGGCGCGGCGAGGGCATCTCGATATGGGTCGTGCCCTCCACCGAGATCACCGCCTCCTCGCCGGACGAGCGGGACCCCTTCTTCGCCCCGTCCGCCGACAAGCCGTACCGGCACCCCACCTTCTATGAGATCCCCGAGGGGGTGCACCACCTGTGACCAGCACCGATGTCGTCAATTCCGCTGCCCTGGCCCTCGCGGACGACGCGCTGATCCTCTCCCACCGCCTCGGCGAGTGGGCGGGCCACGCGCCCGTGCTGGAGGAGGAGGTCGCCCTCGCCAACATCGCCCTCGACCTGCTCGGCCAGGCCCGCGTCCTGCTGTCCATGGCGGGCGACGAGGACGAGCTGGCGTTCCTGCGCGAGGAGCGCTCCTTCCGCAACCTGCAGCTCGTCGAGCAGCCGAATGGCGACTTCGCCCACACCATCGCCCGCCAGCTCTACTTCTCCCTCTACCAGCACGAGCTCTACGGGGAGCTCGCGGCCGGGGACGGACCGTTCGCGCCGCTCGCCGCCAAGGCGGTCAAGGAGACGGCGTACCACCGCGACCACGCCGAGCACTGGGCGCTGCGGCTCGGCGACGGCACCGAGGAGAGCCGGGCCCGCATGCGGACGGCACTGGACGCGCTGTGGAAGTACACCGGGGAGATGTTCCAGCCGGTGGCCGGGCTCGACGGCGTAGACGGCCCTGCCCTGGAGGGTCGCTGGCTGGCCGCGCTGACCGGCGTACTGGACCGGGCCGGCCTCGCGCTGCCCGAGGGGCCGCGCACCGGCGCGTGGGCGGCCGGAGCGGGCCGCCAGGGGTTGCACACCGAACCGTTCGGGCGGCTGCTCGCCGAGATGCAGCACCTGCACCGCAGCCACCCGGGGGCGTCATGGTGACCTCCGCGGACCGCACCGGGCAGCCCGGCAAGGCGGCCCGCCCCGAGGCCCAGGACGGGACCGCTGGCATGACCCGGCTGGAGACGGAGCTCGCCGAGCTGGCGGGCTCGGTCCCCGACCCCGAGCTGCCGGTGCTCACCCTCACCGAGCTCGGCGTCATGCGCGGGGTGCGGATGCAGGAGGACGGCCATGTCGAGGTCACCCTCACCCCCACCTACACCGGCTGCCCCGCCATCGAGGCCATGTCCGCCGACATCGAGCGGGTCCTGACCGACCACGGGATACCCGGGGTGCGGGTGCGCACCGTGCTCGCGCCCGCCTGGTCGACCGACGACATCAGCGCCGAAGGCCGCCGCAAGCTGGCCGAGTTCGGCATCGCCCCGCCGCGGCCGCACTCCGCCGACGGGCCCGTACCGCTCACCCTGTCGGTCCGCTGCCCCCACTGCGGGTCCACCGACACCGAGCTGCTCAGCCGGTTCTCCTCCACCGCATGCAAGGCGCTGCGCCGCTGCACCTCATGCCGTGAACCGTTCGACCACTTCAAGGAGCTGTAATGGCTGTGTCCACGCCGGCCACGCCCCCAGCCGCGTCGGCGAAGTCGCGCCCCGCACGACACGGCGCGTTCCACCCGCTGACGGTGGCGGCGGTCGAGCCGCTCACCGACGACGCGGTGGCACTGACCCTCGCGGTACCGCCGGAACTGCGCGCCGAGTACCGGCACGCACCCGGCCAGCACCTCACCCTGCGCCGCCGTACCCAGGACGGATCCGAGGTCCGGCGCACCTACTCGATCTGCTCCCCCGCCCCGGCGGCCGACGGTCCGGGGCCCGCACTGCTGCGGGTCGGGGTGCGGCTGGTGGAGGGCGGCGAGTTCTCCACCTTCGCCCACAAGGAGATCGCCGCCGGGGACGTACTGGACGTGATGGTCCCGGCCGGGCGCTTCGTCCTGAACCCGGCGGCCGCCCCGGCCGGCGCCCACTACGCGGCCGTCGTCGGCGGCAGCGGCATCACCCCGGTGCTGTCGATCGCCGCCACACTGCTCGCGGCCCGGCCTGACGCCCGGTTCTGCCTGGTGCGCAGCGACCGCACGGCCGCCTCGACGATGTTCCTGGAGGACGTCGCCGACCTGAAGGACCGCTACCCCGAGCGTTTCCAGCTGGTCACGGTCCTGTCCCGGGAGGAGCAGGAGGCCGGGCTGCCGTCCGGGCGCCTCGACGAGGAGCGGCTGGCGGCCCTGCTGCCCGCGCTGCTGCCGGTGCGCGAGCTGACGGGCTGGTTCCTGTGCGGGCCGTACGGGCTCGTCCTCGGCGCGGAGCGGGCGCTGGGCGCGCTGGGCGTGCCGCGGACCCGGATCCACGAGGAGATCTTCCACGTCGAGGACACCGCCGCCCCGGCCCCGGCCCCCACCTCGGCCGCCGCCGCGCACGGGCGGGTCACGGCCAGGCTCGACGGGCGCTCCGGCACCTGGGCGGTCCGGGAAGGGGAATCCCTGCTGGACGCGGTGCTGCGCAACCGCGCGGACGCCCCGTACGCCTGCAAGGGCGGGGTCTGCGGCACCTGCCGGGCGTTCCTGGTGACGGGCGAGGTCCGGATGGACCGCAATTTCGCGCTGGAGTCGGAGGAGACCGAGGCCGGCTTCGTGCTGGCGTGCCAGTCGCACCCGGTGACGGAGGACGTGGAGATCGACTTCGACCGCTGACCACACCGCCTGTCCTTTTTCGCGGCCCTGTCCTTTTTCAAGAACGTGTTCTATCTTGACGCTCCGTCAGACCTGAACGGGATCCGGTGCGCGCGGAAGGACAGGCAGTGGACTTCACCTTCACCGAGGAGCAGCAGGCCGCCGTCGAGGCGGCGAAGGCGGTGTTCGCGGGTGTCGCCCCGGACGGCGTGCCCAGCCCCGCGCTCACGCCGGGAGCCGTGGCCGAGGAGTTCGACCGCGGGCTGTGGGCCAAGCTCGCCGGATCCGACCTGCTGAGCCTCGTCCTCGCCGAGGAGTACGGCGGAGCCGGACTCGACGCCATCGCCCTGTGCCTGGTGCTGCGGGAGGCGGCGCGGGTACTGGCCCGGGTGCCGCTGCTGGAGCACTGCGCCACCGCCATGGCGGTCCAGGCCCACGGCAGTCCCGAACTGAAGTCCGCGCTGCTGACCGACGCCGGGCACGGCGGCCTCGTCCTGACCGTCGCCGCGCACGGCCGCACCGGGCACGACCCGGCCGAGCTGTCCGTCACCGCCCGCCGCGACGGCGGGGAATGGATCCTGGACGGGGTGCAGACCGCCGTCGCCTGGGCGCAGAACGCCGACTGGATCGCCGTACCCGCCCACTGCGGGGAGGGCGAGGCCGTCCTCGCCCTGGTCCCCCGCGGAGCGGCCGGTCTGAGCCTCGCCGACCAGTACTCCACCAGCGGGGAACGGCTCGCCGAGCTGACCCTGGACGGTGTACGGGTGGCGGCCGCGCACCTCATCGAAGTCCCCGGCGCCTGGGACCGGCTCCGCCAGCTCCTCGCCACCGGCACCTGCGCGCTCGCGCTGGGCCTCGGCGAGGGCGTGCTCACGATGACCAGCCAGTACACGAGCAAGCGCGAGCAGTTCGGCTTCCCGGTGGCCACCTTCCAGGCCGTCGCCGTCCAGGCCGCCGACCGCTACATCGACCTGCGCGCCATGGAGGTCACCCTCTGGCAGGCCGCCTGGCGGCTCGACGCCGGCACGAGCGGGGCCGGCGGGCCACTGCCGAGCGCCGGCGATGTCGCGGTGGCCAAGATCTGGGCCTCGGAGGGCGTACGCCGCGTCGTACAGACCGCGCAGCACCTGCACGGCGGCTTCGGCGCCGACACCGACTACCCGCTGCACCGCTACCACGCATGGGCCAAGCAGCTGGAGCTCCAGCTCGGCCCGGCCGCCGTGCACGAGGAGGCGCTGGGCGACCTGCTGGCCGCCCACCCCCTCGGCTGAGCTACAGGACGAAGGCCGGGTTCCCGCTGTCCGTCACCATCGGGCGCCCGGCACCGTCCCAAGCCAGCATCCCGCCGTCGATGTTGACGGCGTCGAGGCCCTGGTTCAGCAGGTACTGGGTCACCTGCGCGGAGCGCCCGCCCACCCGGCACATCACGTGGACGCGGGTGCCGTCCTCATTGGCCTCCGTCAGCTCGCCGAAGCGGGCCACGAAGTCGCTCATCGGGATGTGCAGCGCACCTTCCACGTGCCCGGCCGCCCATTCGTCGTCCTCGCGGACGTCCAGGACAAAGCCTTCGGAGGGCACCGCGGCGGCGGCCACCGAGGGAAGCGGTCCGAAGTTCATACGTCGCCTTCTCTCATCGCAGATACGAGGCCCAACCTATCCGAGAGCCGTCACGGGGCGACCATGGCCGCCAGTTCGGCCTCGCGCTCGGCGACCTGCGCCAACAGCTGCTCCGCGATCTCCTCCAGCAGCCGGTCCGGATCCTCCGGCGCCATCCGCAGCATCGACCCGATCGCGCTGTCCTCGAGTTCCCGGGCGACCACCGACAGCAGCTCCTTGCGCCGGGACAGCCACTCCAGCCGCGCGTACAGCTCCTCGCTCTCGCTCGGCCCGCCCTTTTCGGGCGCCGGACCGGCGGCCCACTCCTCGGCCAGCTCGCGCAGCAGCCGCTCCTCGCCTCGCCCGTAGGCGGCGTTGACCCGCGCGATGAACGCATCGCGCCGCTCCCGCTCCGCCTCGTCCTGGGCCAGGTCCGGGTGCGCCTGGCGGACCAGCTCGCGGTAGAGGCGGCGTACCTCCTCCGTCGGGCGCACGCGCTCCGGCGGCTTCACGCTCCGGTCGGTGAGCATCGCGCCCGCATCGTCGGAGATGCCGTCCGAGCCCATCCAGTCGTGGAACAGCTCCTCCACACCGGGCATCGGCATCACCAGGGACCGGGCCTCGCGCGCCCGGCGCAGGTCCTCCGCGTCACCGGTGCGGGCCGCCTTCGCCTCGGCGATCAGCGCGTCCAGCTCGTCGAGCCGCGAGTACATCGGGCCGAGCTTCTGGTGGTGGAGGCGGGAGAAGTTCTCCACCTCCACCCGGAAGGTCTCCACCGCGATCTCGAACTCGATCAGTGCCTGCTCGGCGGCCCGCACGGCACGCTCCAGGCGCGCCTCGGGTCGCTCGTCGCCGGAGGGGCCGGGCTCTTCGGGGACTGTCTGCTCGCTCACCCGGCCAGCCTAAGGCCGGATCGCGCGGGTGTTTCACGTGAAACATCGGCCGGTTTCACGTAGACCCCGACCCCGCGGCCGTCAGACCCCGGCCTCCGCCGCGATCCGCCCGGACCGCACCGCGGCCACCAGATCCGCGTGATCGGCCTCGCTCCGGTCGGCGTAGGCCACGGCGAAGGCGGCCATCGCCTCGTCGAGCTCGTCGCTCTTCCCGCAGTACCCGGCCAGCACCCGCGGATCGGCGCTGTGGGCGTGCGCCCTGGCCAGCAGGGCGCCGGTCATCCGGCCGTAGTCGTCGATCTGGTCGACGGCCAGCGCCGCCGGGTCCACGCTGCCCTTGCGGTTGCGGAACTGCCGCACCTGGAACGGCCGCCCCTCCACGGTGGTCCAGCCCAGCAGGATGTCGGACACCACCTGCATCCGCTTCTGCCCGGCCACGACCCGGCGGCCCTCGTGCTCCTCCGGCGCGGAATCGAAGCCCAGCGCGGGCAGGTACGGCAGCAGGACCGATGGCCGGGCCTCCTTCACCTGGAGCACCAGTGCCTCTCCCCGGTGGTCGAGCAGCAGCACCACATAGGAGCGGGTCCCGACGCTGCCGGTCCCCACCACCCGGAAGGCCACGTCGTGTATCGCGTACCGGGCCAGCAGCGGCAGCCGGTCCTCCTGGAGGGTCCGCAGGTACGGGCCCAGCGAGGCGGCCACGGCGGCCGCCTCCGAGTCCCCGACCCGGCGCAGCACCGGCAGCGCATCGACGAAACGTCGTTGCGCGGCTCCGCCGCGGGGACGGCTCCCGTCGGGCACGGCCTCGGTGGACTTGGCGGCGAACCGGGCGGAGGTGTTGTTGCGGGCCTTCTCCGAGACCCGCTCCAGCGTGCCCAGCAGATCCCGGGCATCGGTGTGCGAGACGAGTTCCTCGTCGGCGATGGCGTTCCAGGCGTCCAGCGCCGGCAGCTTGGCCAGCAGCCGCATGGTCCGGCGGTAGGCGCCCACGGAGTCCAGGGCGGCGGCCCGGCAGGTGTCCTCGTCCGCGCCCGCCACCCGCCCGGCCAGCACCAGCGAGGTCGCCAGGCGCTTGAGGTCCCACTCCCAGGGGCCGAACACGGTCTCGTCGAAGTCGTTGAGGTCGATGACCAGCCGGCCGCGCGCGTCCCCGTACAGACCGAAGTTGGCCGCGTGCGCGTCACCGCAGATCTGCGCCCCGACCCCGGTCACCGGTCCGCCGGACAGGTCGTGCGCCATCAGCCCGGCCGAGCCGCGCAGGAAGGCGAAGGGGTTGGCGGCCATCCGCCCCACCCGTATCGGCGCGAGCTCGGCGACCCGCCCCACGTTGGACTCCTCCACCGCCCGCACCGCGTCCGGACGTCCGGCAGGAGCCTCGAAGCGGGCGTGCGCCGCCCTCGGCACGCGCGCACGCAGTGCCTTGCCGATCTCCTTGGGCGAAACGGAGCCGCCCCCGGCGCCGGACCCGATACCGACCCCGATGCCGGCCCCGCCCCCGGCCTCCGGCGCGACCCGCGGGGCGAATCCCTCGACCACCGGGATCCGCTCCGTCACATCCGGTGCCACCACGCGCTGTTCCGATATCGCCGTCATCCGTGCCGCCCCCACCCGTACCAACCGACATCACGTCGGCCCGACCGTATCTACAGCCCGGCGTCTCTGGCCAGCAGGGCCGCCTGCACGCGGTTCTCGCACTCCAGCTTCGCCAGGATCCGGCTCACGTACGTCTTCACCGTCGCCTCGCTCATGTGCAGCCGCCGGCCCGCGTCCGCGTTGGACAGGCCCTCCCCCAGCAGCGCCAGCACCCCCCGCTCCCGCTCGCTGAGCGCCGCCACCCGCCGCCGGGCCTCCTCACCGCGCCCCGCGGCCTGCCCGGAAGCCAGCTGGTCCACCACGTGCCGGGTCGCGGCCGGCGAGAGGTACGCGTCCCCGGCCGCGGCGGCCCGTACCGCGCCGATCAGTTCACCCGGCGCCGAGTCCTTCAGCAGGAACCCCGCACTGCCCTGGCCCAGGGCCCGCAGCACGTTCTCCTTCTCCCCGAAGGTGGTCAGGACCAGCGCCCGCACACCGGGCAGCACCCGCCCCAGCTCGCCGAGCGCCGTCAGCCCGTCCATCACCGGCATCTGGATGTCCAGCAGCACCACGTCCGGCGCGTGCGACCGCGCCAGCTCCACCGCCTCCCGGCCGTTGCCCGCCTCCGCGACGACCTCGATGTCCGCCGCCGAGGTCAGGATCATCCTGATCCCGGCCCGGATCAGCGGCTCGTCGTCGGCGATCACCACTCGGATCACCCTGGCTGTCACCCGCGTCACCCTGGCTGTCACCCGCTCCTACTGCTTGACCTCGTAAGCCTGCTTGTCGACGAGCTTGCCGTCCTTGAAGCAGAACCGGAAAACCTGCTCCGTGGACAGCTCCGTGCTCTCCTTGGACAGGAGCGTCAGACACTTCGACCCTGCCGGCACCGCCGGCCCCTTCCGGTCCAGCCCCTCGGTCAGGATGCCGTCCCTGTCCGGCAGCCGCCCCCGGACCGCCTGCTCCGACTCGCCGATCCGTGCGGCGTCGTAGTCGGCCCGGCTGATCACCTCGTCGTTCATCGTGCCCATCAGGAACGCCACCCCGGCCCCGATCACGATCACCAGCAGCACCACCGCCGCGACGGCGATCCCACACCCCAGCGCGGCCCCGCCGGCCCTGCTCCGGCCCAGCACCAGCTCCCGGTCCACCGCCTCCCAGTCCATCGGCGGGGCGGCCGCCGGGCCCTGCGCAGGCAACCCCTCCTCCACCGGCTCCTGCACCCGCAACCGCTGCCCGAAGTCGTCGGCCACGTTTTCCACCCCGGCCGGCTCCGTCCCGTAGGGCAGCACCCCGGCCACCCGGAACCCGCCGCCCTCGGCCGCGCCCGCGTGCACCATCCCGCCGACCAGCCGCGCCCGCTCGCGCAGCCCCGTCAGCCCCTGGCCGCCCGAGACCACCTCGCCCGCACCCGGCCCGGCCGCGGGCCCGTTGGCGATCTCCACCACCAGCGAGTCGTCCTCGTACCGCAGTTCCACGGTGATCGGCGCCCCCGGAGCGTGCTTGTACGCGTTCGTCAGCGCCTCCTGCACGATCCGGTACGCCGCGTGGTCGCAGGCGGTGACCAGCGACCGCGGCTGCCCCGACCGCGTCAGCCGTACGTCGGTCCCCGCGCGCCGCGCCGCCTCCACGATCCCGGCGATGCCCGCGACCCCCCGGGCGGCGGACTGCGCCTCCTCCACCGACGCCGGCGCCTCCACCCCGTCCTGCAGGATCCCGACGACCTCGCGCAGCTCGTGCATGGCCGCGACCGAAGCCTGACGCAGCACCCCCACCGCCTCGCGCTGGCGGTCCGTCAGCTGCGGATCGACCTCCAGGGCGCCGGTGTGCACCGAGATCAAGGCGAGTTGGTGGCCCAGGCTGTCGTGCATGTCCTGCGCGATCCGCTGCCGCTCGCGCAGCCGGGCCTGCCCGGCGACCATCGCGCGCTCCCGCAGCAACTGCCTGTTGCGCTCCTGGAGCGCCCGCAGCAGGGTCCGGCGCTGCGACCAGTACCGGCTGGCCAGACCCGGCATCACGGTCGTCGCCAGGAACATCAGGGTGCCGAACAGGATCAACAGCACCGGCCGGCCCTGCGACCAGTCCTTGACCAGGCTCAGCCCGACCTCGGCGACGAAAGCCACGGTGAAGGCGCCCAGCGCCCGGCCCAACCCGACGATCCGCCGCCCCGCCGACCAGCCCAGCAGGGCCGTCACGAGGAACGCCCCGGGCAGGAACGCCGCCAGCCCCGAGCCCACCACCAGCGTCGCCACCGGCAGCCGGCGCCGCAGCAGTGTGAGAGCCACCACGGCCACCGCGCCGGCCAGCATCCGCCCACCGGAACCCTTGTCGAGTTCCTCGACGCCCAGCCCGAGCACCGCCAACACGCCCGCCAGCGCCAGATCCCCCGCCAGCATCCGACGCGTCCAGGGCTCGGGCCCCTTCAGCCAGTCCCAGCCCGCACGCACCCTCGACCTCACATCCACCCGGCCGACCCTAAGCACCACCCCGTGCCCCGGTCCGCCCTCTTTCGTCGCGCCCGCCACAACGAAAGTCGTACGGCTCACACCCCGACACCGGGGCACCGGGCCCCGGTTCCGGGCACAACGAAAGAACCCCCGCTCCGGATTTCTCCGGAGCGGGGGTTCTCCCACATGTGGGCGAGGGGGGATTTGAACCCCCACGTCCCGAAGGACACTGGCACCTGAAGCCAGCGCGTCTGCCGTTCCGCCACTCGCCCGAGCAGCTCCCCAGCGGTACTTCCCTTGCGGGCCGTTCCCCTGGCGACGAACGAAAGATTAGCACGTAGGACGGGGTGGATTCACATCCCTTTCCCCCACCCCCACCGCCGCTCGACGACGGCCCCTCCCGCACTCCGCTCCACGTGCGGGACACTGTCCTCAGGGCGCCCCTACGATCCCTTGTGAGGACCAACACTCCTCGGCACGTGAGGGATGGGGAACCACCCGAATCCGCCACGCGTGGATACGATCAGTAAGCAGTACCAGGGCGACAACGACGGAGGAGGTGCCACATGGGAGTCCTGAAGCGGTTCGAGCAGCGACTCGAAGGTCTGGTGAACGGCACCTTCGCCAAGGTCTTCAAGTCCGAGGTCCAGCCGGTGGAGATCGCCGGCGCCCTCCAGCGGGAGTGCGACAACAACGCCACCATCTGGAACCGCGAGCGGACCGTCGTGCCCAACGACTTCATCGTGGAGCTCAGCACCGGCGACTACGACCGCCTGAGCCCCTACTCCGGGCAGCTCGGCGACGAGCTCGCGGGCCTCGTCCGCGACTACGCCAAGCAGCAGCGCTACAGCTTCATGGGCACCATCAAGGTCCACCTGGAGAAGGCCGACGACCTCGACACCGGGCTCTACCGCGTCCGCAGTCGCACGCTCGCCTCCAGCACCTCCCAGGCACAGCCGCAGCAGCCGCAGGCTCCCGCGCCCGCCCCCCCGAGTCCGC
Source organism: Streptomyces sp. NPDC060028 (assembly GCF_042736725.1). Lineage (NCBI taxonomy): Bacteria > Bacillati > Actinomycetota > Actinomycetes > Kitasatosporales > Streptomycetaceae > Streptomyces > Streptomyces sp. NPDC060028. Next base: position 22,603 of record NZ_JBHWVJ010000075.1, read on the forward strand.
AAGGCCGGCAGCAGGGCGGCTACGGCTACCCCCCGGTCGCCGCACCGCCCATGCCCGCCGGGCCGCCTCCCGGCGGCCCCGCCGCGCGCAGGCCGGGCCCCGGCGGACCGGCCCCCGTAACTTCCGGCGGCGCCGGCACCATGCGCCGCTGGATCGAGATCAACGGCACCCGCCACCAGATCTCGCGCCCCACGCTCGTACTCGGTCGAAGCACCGAAGCGGACGTGCGGATCGACGACCCCGGCGTATCGCGCCGGCACTGTGAGATCCGGACCGGAACACCCCCGACGATCCAGGATCTCGGGTCCACCAACGGCATCGTGGTGGACGGGACGCACACCACCCGCGCTACGCTCCGCGACGGCTCGCGGATCGTCGTGGGCAGCACCACCATCATTTACCGGCAAGCCGAAGGGTGAAGCGGGGGCAATGTCAGAGCTGACCCTGACGGTCATGCGGTTGGGTTTCCTGGCCGTTCTGTGGCTGTTCGTCATCGTGGCCGTACAGGTCATCCGCAGCGACCTCTTCGGTACGAGAGTCACGCAGCGCGGCTCCCGCCGCGGTGGGAGCGCCACGAGCGCCCCGCAGCAGGCGGGCGGCCGGCAGAGCGCGCCACCGCAGCAGCGTCAGCGCCGCGGTGCGCCGACCAAGCTCGTCGTCTCCGAAGGCACCCTCACGGGTACGACGGTGGCCCTCGCCGGCCAGACGATCACGCTGGGCCGCGCCCACGACTCCACGATCGTGCTGGACGACGACTACGCCTCCAGCCGCCATGCCAGGATCTATCCCGACCGTGACGGCCAGTGGATCGTCGAGGATCTCGGGTCCACCAACGGCACGTATCTCGACCGGACCCGGCTGACCACACCGACGCCCATTCCGCCGGGCGCCCCGATCCGCATCGGCAAGACCGTCATCGAGCTGCGGAAGTAGTACGAGAATGATCGAGCGGAGCGAGCGAGCCGCGACGGTCCGTCCCACCGGGGACACGGACCTGAGCGCGCTCCCGACCGGAGGGTGGGCAGTGTGGCTCGAGACCGGTTGCACCCGGAGGCATCGTCGACAGGGCAGGTGCGCATGAGTCTGTCCCTGCGGTTCGCCGCCGGATCGCACAAGGGCATGATCCGCGAGGGCAACGAGGACTCCGGCTACGCCGGTCCGCGCCTCCTCGCGATCGCCGACGGCATGGGCGGCCAGGCCGCCGGCGAAGTCGCCAGCTCCGAGGTGATCTCCACCCTCGTGCAGCTCGACGACGACGTCCCGGGATCCGACATCCTCACCTCGCTCGCGACGGCCGTGCAGCGCGCCAATGACCAGCTGCGCGTCATGGTCGAGGAGGACCCCCAGCTCGAGGGCATGGGCACCACGCTGACCGCCCTCCTGTGGACCGGCCAGCGTCTCGGCCTGGTCCACGTGGGCGACTCGCGGGCCTACCTGCTCCGCGACGGCCTCCTCACGCAGATCACCCAGGACCACACCTGGGTGCAGCGCCTCGTCGACGAGGGCCGCATCACCGAAGAGGAAGCCACCACCCACCCGCAGCGCTCCCTGCTGATGAGGGCGCTGGGCAGCGGCGACATCGTCGAACCCGACCTCTCCATCCGCGAGGTCCGCGCCGGCGACCGCTACCTCATCTGCTCCGACGGGCTCTCCGGCGTCGTCTCCCACCAGACCCTGGAGGAGACGCTCGCCGACTACCACGGTCCCCACGAGACCGTGCAGGCCCTGATCCAGCTCGCGCTGCGCGGCGGCGGCCCGGACAACATCACCTGCATCGTCGCCGACGTCCTCGACACGGACAGCGGGGACACCCTCGCCGCCCAGCTGAACGACACCCCGGTCGTCGTCGGCGCCGTCGCCGAGAACCAGCAGCACCAGCTCTTCGACGGCGGCAACGCCATGCAGACCCCTGCCGGCCGCGCCTCCGGGCTCGGCCGCCAGGTCCCCCCGCCCGCCGGCGCCTTCGGCCCCCCCGGCAGCGGCGAGGCCCCCGGCTACGGGTACGGCGACCAGCGCGGTCAGGGCGGCGCGTACGGGAGCTTCGGCGAAGCCGAGCCGTACGACGACGACTCGCGCTACGACGACACGTACGACCACCCGCGCAGGCGCCGCTCCAAAGGGCGCAAGTGGACCATGCGCACGCTGACCCTGCTGATCCTGGCCGGCGTCGTCGGCGGCGGCCTCTATGCGGGCTGGCGCTGGACACAGGCGCAGTACTACGTCGGCGTCAAGGGCGAGCACGTGGCGCTCTTCCGCGGGATCAGCCAGAAGCTCGGCCCGGTGGAGCTCTCCAAGGTGGAGACCGACCGACCCGACATCGAACTGAAGTACCTGCCGCCCTTCAAGCGCAAGCAGGTCGAGGCCACCATCAGCGAAAGCAACCTCGACGGCGCCCGCAAGAAGATCGACGAGCTGGCCAACCAGGCCTCGGCGTGCAAGAAGGACGAAGTCAAGCGCGCCGCCGAAGCGCAGAACAACCAAACACCCGGCCCCACCCTGACTCCCGCAGAGCAGGATCTGGTCGGTTTTTGCGAAAAGCAGTAGACATACGCGGGCACAGGGGGCCTGCCACACCATGAGCGTTGTCACCAACACGACCACCATCGGCGCCATCGAGCTGCCGAGCCGGCGGAACACCGAGCTCCTGCTGCTCGGCTTCGCCGTGGTCATCCCGATCTTCGCCTACGCCAACGTGGGCTTGTCGATCCACGACAAGCTGCCCCCGGGCATGTTCACGTACGGGCTCGGCTTCGCCGTCCTCGCCGGCATCGCCCACCTCGTCGTACGCCGCTACGCCAAGTACGCCGACCCGCTGCTGCTGCCGCTCGCCACCCTGCTCAACGGCCTCGGCGTCGTCCTGATCTGGCGGCTCGACCAGTCCGTGCGCCTGCAGAACCTCGCCAAGCGCAGCTTCGGCGGCTTCACCGAGTCCGCCCCGCGCCAGATGATGTACACGGCGCTCGCGATCGCCCTGTTCGCCGCCGTGCTGCTGGTCCTCAAGGACCACCGCACGCTGCAGCGGTTCACGTACATCTCGATGGCCGCCTCGCTGGTGCTGCTGATCCTGCCGGTGATCCCGGGCCTGGGCGCCGACGTCTTCGGTGCCAAGATCTGGATCAGCGTCGGCGGTTTCTCCATCCAGCCCGGCGAGTTCGCGAAGATCGTCATCGCCATCTTCTTCGCCGGCTACCTCATGGTGAAGCGCGACGCCCTGGCCCTGGCCAGCCGCCGGTTCATGGGCCTCTACCTGCCGCGCGGCCGCGACCTCGGCCCGATCCTGATGATCTGGGCGGTGAGCCTGCTCGTCCTCGTCTTCGAGAACGACCTCGGCACCTCGCTGCTCTTCTTCGGCATGTTCGTGATCATGCTGTACGTGGCCACCGAGCGCACCAGCTGGATCGTCATCGGCCTGCTCATGAGCGTGGGCGGCGCGGCCGTCGTCGGCGCCACGGCCAGCCACGTCAAGGTCCGTGTGACCGCCTGGCTCGACCCCTTCGCCTGCTACAGCAAGTCCGGCGCCTGCGAGCAGGTCGGTCAGTCGATCATGAGCTTCGGCTCCGGCGGGGTCCTCGGCACCGGCTGGGGGCAGGGCAACTCCGACCTCATCGGCTTCGCCGCCAACTCCGACTTCATCTTCTCCACCGTCGGCGAAGAGCTCGGCCTCGCCGGCGTCATGGCCTTCCTCCTGCTCTACGGCCTGATCATCGAGCGCGGTGTGCGCACCGCCCTCGCCGCCCGCGACCCCTTCGGCAAGCTGTTCGCCATCGGGCTCTCCGGCGCCTTCGCCCTCCAGATCTTCGTCGTCGCCGGCGGAGTCATGGGCCTCATCCCCCTCACCGGCATGACCATGCCCTTCCTCGCCTCGGGCGGTTCCTCCGTCCTCGCGAACTGGGCTCTCATCGGGATCCTCATCCGGATCAGCGACACCGCACGCCGCCCTGCCCCGGCCCCCGCCCCGTCCCCCGACTCCGAGATGACCCAGGTGGTCCGCCCGTCATGAACAAGCCCCTGCGCCGCATCTCGCTGTTCTGCGGGCTGCTCGTCCTCGCGCTGCTCGTCCGGACCAACTGGCTCCAGTACGTCAAGGCCGAGGAACTGAGCACGCGCAAGGAGAACCGCCGGGTCCAGATCGCCCAGTACGCCACCGAGCGCGGCAACATCATCGTCAAGGGCAACCCGATCACGGGCTCGGCCACCACCGACGGCAGCGACTACAAGTACAAGCGGACCTACCTCGACGGCCCCCTCTGGGCGCCCGTCACCGGGTACGCCTCGCAGGCCTTCGGCTCCACCCAGCTGGAATCCCTCGAGGACGGCATCCTCACCGGCAACGACGACCGGCTGTTCTTCGACCGCACCATCGGCATGTTCACCGGCGAGAAGAAGCAGGGCGGCAACGTCGTCACCACCCTGAACCCCGACGCCCAGAAGGCCGCCTTCGACAAGCTCGGGGACAAGAAGGGCGCCGTCGCCGCCATCGACCCGCAGACCGGCGCCATCCTGGCCCTGGTCAGCACCCCCTCGTACGACCCGTCGAGCTTCGCCGGCAACTCCAAGAACGACGAGAAGGCCTGGGTCACCCTGAAGGACAGCGAGGACAAGAACCTCGTCAACCGGGCCCTGCGCGAGACCTATCCGCCGGGTTCCACCTTCAAGGTCGTCACCGCCGCCGCCGCCCTGGAGAACAATGTCGTCAGCGACATCGACGCGCCGACCGACACCCCCGAGCCGTACATCCTGCCCGGCACCAAGACCCCGATGGTCAACCACGCCAGCGGCTGCGAGAAGTCCAGCCTGAACAACGCGCTGCGGGTCTCGTGCAACTCCGTCTTCGCCAACATGGGCGACAAGGTGGGGCGGGACAACATGGTGAAGACCGCCGAGAAGTTCGGCTTCAACAACGACAAGATCGACACCCCCGTCCGCGCCTTCGCCAGCATCTACGACAAGACGATGAGCAAGGACGGCAACGCCCAGAGCGCCATCGGTCAGTTCAACACCGCCGCCACGCCGCTCCAGATGGCCATGGTCACCGCCGCCATCGCCAACGACGGCAAGCTGATGAAGCCGTACATGGTCACCCAGCTCACCGCGCCCAACCTCGACGTCATCGAGAAGCACGAGCCGCAAGAAATGAGCCGGCCCCTCTCCGCCGCCAACGCGCAGAAGGTCCAGCAGATGATGGTCAACGTCGTCGAGAACGGCACCGGCGGCAACGCCAAGATCCGTGACACCGTCGTCGGCGGCAAGACCGGCACCGCCCAGCACGGCGAGGGCAACAAGAAGCGCCCGTACGCCTGGTTCATCTCCTACGCCCAGAACAAGGACGGCACCTCCCCGGTGGCCGTCGCCGTCGTCATCGAGGACAGCGACGCCAGCCGCGAGGACATCTCCGGCGGCGGCCTCGCCGCCCCCGTCGCCAAGGCCGTCATGGAAGCCGTACTGGCCGGCAACAAGGGGTAACCGCACCGGCCGCCGATGTGACCCGGATCACTGGCTCCGGCCCGGATCCGAGCGTACGGTACCGGTCCGGTATCAGCCTGTGGTCACGAACCGATCACCGACGATCGGCCGGTAGCCTTTGCGGCGAACAGCACACCGCCGGACCACACACCGGTGCGGTCGGGACTGACGGAGAGGGCTGCAACGTTATGGAAGAGCCGCGTCGCCTCGGCGGCCGGTACGAGCTGAGCCACGTGCTCGGCCGCGGTGGCATGGCCGAGGTCTACCTCGCCCACGACACCCGGCTCGGCCGTACCGTCGCCGTCAAGACCCTGCGCGCCGACCTCGCCCGCGACCCGTCCTTCCAGGCCCGGTTCCGGCGCGAGGCTCAGTCGGCCGCATCGCTCAACCACCCGGCGATCGTCGCCGTGTACGACACCGGCGAGGACTACGTCGACAACATCTCCATCCCGTACATCGTGATGGAGTACGTCGACGGTTCAACGCTGCGCGAGCTCCTGCACTCCGGCCGCAAGCTGCTGCCCGAGCGCACCCTGGAAATGACCATCGGCATCCTCCAGGCCCTCGAGTACTCGCACCGCGCCGGCATCGTCCACCGTGACATCAAGCCCGCCAACGTCATGCTCACCCGCACCGGCCAGGTCAAGGTCATGGACTTCGGCATCGCCCGCGCCATGGGCGACTCCGGCATGACCATGACGCAGACCGCCGCCGTCATCGGCACCGCCCAGTACCTCTCCCCGGAGCAGGCCAAGGGCGAGCAGGTCGACGCGCGGTCCGACCTCTACTCGGCCGGCTGCCTGCTCTACGAACTCCTCAGCGTCCGCCCGCCGTTCGTCGGCGACTCCCCGGTGGCCGTCGCCTACCAGCACGTACGGGAAGAGCCCCAGCCCCCGTCGAACTTCGACCCCGAGATCACGCCCGAGATGGACGCGATCGTGTTGAAGGCGCTGGTCAAGGACCCCGACTACCGCTACCAGTCCGCCGACGAGATGCGCGCCGACATCGAGGCCTGCCTCGACGGCCAGCCCGTCGCCGCGACCGCCGCCATGGGCGCCGCCGGCTACGGCTACCCCGACCAGGGGCACGGCTACGGACACCAGGGCTACGACCAGCCCACCACCGCCCTGCGCGCCGCAGACGCCGGCCAGACCTCCATGCTCCCGCCGATGCCCCCGGGTGACGGCGGATACGGGTACGGGGACCAGGGCCACGGCGGCTACGACCAGGGCGGCCACGGCCGCCGACAGCAGAAGAAGAGCAAGGCCTCCACGATCCTGCTGGTCGCGGCCGGCATCCTCGTCCTGGTCGGCGCGATCCTCATCGGCCGCTCCCTCTTCAGCGGCGGGGCCGACAACCGGCCCTCGGTGCCCAAGCTCATCGGCCAGACCTTCGAGCTGGCGCAGAAGAGCGGCGACAACGTCGGCCTCACCGTCGAGAAGGACGGCGAGGAGGCCTGCGAGAACCAGGCCAAGGGCAACGTCTGCTCGCAGAACCCGGCGCCCGACGCCAAGGTCGACAAGAAGACCGTCGTCAAGGTGAAGATCTCCACCGGTGCGCCCAAGGTCCCCGTCCTCGACGTGCTGAACATGTCGTACGACAAGGCGGAGCAGGCGCTCAAGGACAAGGGCTTCCAGGTCGAGAAGAAGTCCGAGGAGTCCGAGCGGACCGCCGGCACCGTCCTGAAGCAGGACCCGAAGGGCGGCACCGAGGCCGAGAAGGGTTCGGTCATCACCCTGACCGTCGCCAAGGAGCAGTCCAAGGCGGTCGTCCCGGACCTGACGGGCAAGACGAAGGAACAGGCCGTCAAGGCGCTGACCGACGCCAAGCTCAAGCTGGGCAGCACCACGGAGCAGGAGTCCCCGGGCTCTCCGCCGAAGACGGTCGTCGGGCAGCAGTACGCCCCGGGCGAGCAGATCAACGTGGGCGACACCGTCAACGTGACCATCTCCAAGGCCTCGCAGCAGGTCCAGGTCCCGAACCTGGCCGGCAAGACCGTCGCCCAGGCCAAGGCGGAGCTCGCCTCCAAGAGCCTGTCCTTCGGCTCGGTCCTGGCGGGGCCGTCGGACGACGCCGCGATCATCCTGCGGTCCGACCCGCCGGTGGGCACCCAGGTCGCGACGGGCCAGGTGGTCAACGTCCAGACCATCGCCGGTCAGCAGGACGGCGGCAACAACGGCGGCTTCTTCGGAGGCCTCACCGGCGGCGGCAACCGCCGCTAGCCCGCGACAACTGAAGACGCCCTGAGGCATGAAAAGGCCCGGCCCCTCTCGCAGTGAGAGGGGCCGGGCCTTTTCACGGCCTCGGCAAGGGCCCTGCGCGGCCGCCTGAGGCCTCGCGCGTGCCGCTGTGGCCCCTGGGGCCACCGGGGCTCCCGGGGCGTGTCAGCGGAGCTCCGCCGGCGGGGTCCGCTTGTCGTCGACCTTCTCCGTCCTGACCAGCTCGCCCCACACCACGTACCGGTACTTCGAGGTGTACACCGGCGTGCAGGTGGTCAGCGTGATGTAGCGCCCCGGTGCCGTCTTGCCCGACTCCTTGGGCACCGGGTTGATCACGTCCACGTTGTACTTCGATGTCTGCCGCAGTTCCGCGAAGACCTTGTAGACGTACCAGGTGTCCCGCGTCTCGAAGACGACCGCGTCGCCCGTCTTCACCTTGTCGATGTCGTGGAACTTCGCCCCGTGCCCGTCCCGGTGCGCCGCCAGCGTGAAGTTGCCCGTCGGATCCCACGGCAGCGCCGATTTCACCGGGTCCGTGTAGTAGCCGGCGACCCCGTCGTTGAGGACCTCCGAGTCGGTGCCCCGCTTCACCAGCACCTCGCCGTTCTTCATCGACGGCACGTGCAGGAAGCCGACCCCGCCCTGGGTGTCCAGCGCCCCCGGCCCGGTGGGCGCCGAAGGCGTCGGGGCCGGCGGCTGCTCCCACTGCTGGCGGATCTGGTCGCCCCGCGCGGAGGCCTGGCGGTCCGCCAGTACGTTCGTCCACCACAGCGAGTACACGACGAACAGGCCGAGCACCAGGCCCACCGTGATCAGGAGCTCCCCGAGCAGGCTCAGGAAGCCGGCGAGCACACTGCGGCCGGGGGGCGGCGCCGCGGCGCGGCGGCGGGCACGTGACACTGCTGATTCGTCCTTAGGGCGGCTGCGGGAGGGCTGCTACGGGGTGGCTGCTACGGGGTGGTCAGCGCGGGCGGAGCACCCTGGCCGCGGGGGCGTTCGTCGATCATCCTGCCCCATACGATCATCCGGTAGGTGCTGGTGAATTCCGGGGTGCAGGTCGTCAGCGTGATGTAGCGGCCCGGGCCCGTGAAGCCCGATCCCTCGGGCACCGGCTTCAGCACCGACACGTTGGTCGGCGGCGTCTGCGCCAGCTGCGAGGTCATCTCGTACGTGTAGTACGCGTCCCGCGTCTCGACCACGATCGGGTCCCCCGGCACCAGCCGGTTGATGTAGCGCAGCGGTTCGCCGTGGGTGTTGCGGTGCCCCGCCACCGCGAAGTTCCCCTGCGGGTCGCCCGGCATGGCCGTCTTCAGCGAGCCCTCGCCGTAGTGGCCGACCATCCCCTTGTCGAGCACCTTCGGCTTGCTGGTGCCCTCCGCCACGGGGACCTTCAGGTCGAGCTTCGGGATGTACAGGATGGCGAAGCCCTGGCCCGGTTCGAACGCCGTCACGGGCGGCGCAGCCGGCCCGCCCTGATCGCGCTGCCAGGTCTGGCGCAGGGAGCCTGCGGCTCCGTTCGCGGCCCGTTCGGCCAGCAGGTTCGTGTACCAGAGCTGGTAGGCGACGAACAGCAGCATCACCAGGCCGAGGGTGATGAAGAGCTCCCCGGCCAGCCGGCTGGCGACCACCACCGGGCCGCCCGAGGCGGGGCGCCTTCGCCGGCGCCCGCCCCGCCGCCGCGAGCGCGGACGCCTCGCGGCCTCCTGAGCTGCCCTGCGCCGCGCGGCCCGGCCCTCCGTGGGCGCGGACGGCGCGAGGGCCGTCACGCGACGGCCTTGCCCACCACCGGGGCCAGCCCCACCGAACGCTCCACGGCACCCGCGTCACCGCACCGCACCAGCCAGTTCGCGAGCATCCGGTGCCCCCACTCGGTCAGCACCGACTCGGGGTGGAACTGCACACCCTCGACGTCGTGCTCCCGGTGGCGCAGGCCCATGATGATCCCGTCCTCGGTGCGCGCCGTGACCTCCAGTACGCCGGGCAGCGTCTGCGGCTCGGCCGCGAGCGAGTGGTACCGGGTCGCGGTGAACGGCGAGGGCAGTCCCTCGAACACCCCGAGGCCCTCGTGGACCACCGGCGAGGTCTTGCCGTGCAGCAGCTCGGGCGCCCGGCCCACGACCCCTCCGTACGCGACCGCCATCGACTGCATGCCGAGGCAGACGCCGAAGACCGGAACGCCCGTGTCCGCGCAGTGCCGGACCATGTCGATGCAGACGCCGGCCTCTTCCGGCGTACCCGGCCCCGGCGACAGCAGGACTCCGTCGAAGCCGTCCTGCGCGTGCGCCAGCTCGACCTCGTCGTTGCGCAGCACCTCGCATTCGGCGCCGAGCTGGTACAGGTACTGGACCAGGTTGAAGACAAAGCTGTCGTAGTTGTCGACCACCAGAATGCGCGCGCTCACGGAGTGGCTCCCGATCCTTCGTCCACCGTCACATCGTTGAACGGGAGCAGCGGCTCGGCCCACGGGAACACGTACTGGAACAGCACGAACACCACCGCGAGGACCAGCACGAGGGAGATCACCACGCGTACCCACGCGTTGCCCGGCAGGTGCCGCCAGATCCAGCCGTACATGCCGTCCGCTGCCTTTCGCTCAACGCACCGCAGGGGCGGTACGTCCACAGCCTAAAGGGCACGCCCGGCGCGGTGGGGTCACCTTGGCAATCCCTCCGGTCCACCCTGTGAGACGGCCCGGGTACCGGTCAGTTCGGCCCACACGACGAGGCGGTGGCTGTGGCCCCACTCCGGGTCGCAGGTGGTCAGCGTCAGGTACCGGCCGGGGGCCGTGAAGGGCGACCGCGGGGGCACCGGATCGACCACGGCGACCTCGTCCGGCTGGATGCGCAGGGGTTCGGCGCGGACCGTGTACGTGTACCAGTTCGCGTCGTCCTTGAGGATCACGGCGTCGCCCGGGCGCAGCTCCGGCATGTCCTTGAAGGGGTCGCCGTACGTGCGCCGGTGGCCGGCCACCGCGAAGTTCCCCGTGGCGCCGAGCCGGGCCGTGCCGGCGTAGTGGCCGAGGCCCTTCTTGAGCAGCTCGGTGCCCGTGCCCTCCAGGACCGGCTTGTTCCAGTCCGCTCCGAAGCGGGGTATGTACATCTCGGCGAAGGCCCGGCCCTCGGGGTACGCGGGGGGCGTCGAGGGCTGCGGTGACGGGACCGGCGCCGCTGTCGGTGAGGGCTGCGGGGTGGCCGCGGGCGCCGCAGCGGGCGCCGCCGCGGCCCAGCGGTCCCGCATCCGCGTCATCTCCCCGTCCATGGCCTGGTCGGCCTTGACGCCGGTCCACAGCAGGACGTAGGCGACGAAGAGCACGATCAGCGTGCCCGCCGTCAGGCACACCTCGCTGAACGTCCGCACCACCAGGCGCAGGACGGCCTGGGCGCGCACTTCCTCAGGGCGCGCCCGTCTCGGAGGAGGGGGCCACGGGCTTCGCATAGTGGAGGTCCACTGTGCCGGAGTAGCCGGGCAGTGTCAGCGCCTTGTGCTCGTCCACTTTCCAGCCGAGCCCGTACGCGTTGACGTACAGCTGGTAGTTCTGCAGCGCCGGGGAGGCGGCGAGGGCCTTGCGCAGCGCGCCCGGGTCGCCGACCGCCGTGACCTTGTACGGGGGCGAGTACACCCGGCCCTGGAGGATCAGGGTGTTGCCGACGCAGCGCACGGCGCTGGTGGAGATCAGCCGCTGGTCCATGACCTGGACCCCCTCGGCGCCGCCCTGCCAGAGGGCGTTCACGACGGCCTGGAGGTCCTGCTGGTGGATCACCAGGTCGTTGGGCTGCGGCTCGGGCACGTTGGGGATGCGGGCGGTCGCGTTCGGCGGCGCGTCGTTGAGGGTCACCGTGAGGGCCTTGCCGGACAGCTCCTCGGTACCCGAGGCGGCCCGCAGGGCGGCCAGTTTGGCGTCCTCGGCCTTGGTGCTGCCGTCGTCACGCTCGGCGAGGGCGTCCACCCGGGCGCGCACCGCTCCGGTGCTCTTCTCCAGCTCCGCGTTGTTCTGGCTGCGCTCGTGGATGAGGTCGGAGAGCTTGAGGAGCGAGGCGTCCGTGCGGATGTTCGTACCCTTGGAGGTGTTGAAGCTGGTGACGAAGATCAGGCCGGCCAGGGCGAACACGGCGGCCGTCAGCAGCCGGACCGGTCTGACCCGCCGACGGGGACCCGCGGAGGAGTCGTCGGAATTGCTCAACGTACCCTTCTCCTTCAACGCCACAGGTCCACTACGCTAACGGACGCCCGGGGGAGGCAAGGTCCCCAGCGCATCGACAGGAGAACCCCTCGTGCCGAAGTCACGTATCCGCAAGAAGGACGACTACACCCCGCCGCCGGCGGCGAAGCAGGCACAGACGATCAAGCTGACCAACCGCAGCTGGGTCGCTCCGGTCATGCTGGCGTTCTTTCTGATCGGTCTCGCGTGGATTGTCGTCTTTTACGTGACCGACACCCAGCTGCCCATCGAGGCGCTGGGCAATTGGAACATCGTGGTCGGTTTCGGATTCATCGCCGCGGGATTCGGCGTCTCCACGCAGTGGAAGTAGAAGCACGGTAGTACCGGCTGCGCAAGCTCTCCCCATGAGTTATCCACAGCGTCATCCACACCTGAGGAAAAGACAGAAGATCTGTGGATAACTCTGTGGAGAGTTGACGCCGGTGTGATCAGGTGAGTGCGGCCGTCCGGACCGCGACCACCGCTGCCACCAGCAGGAACACCGCCGCACACGTGCCCCACTGGATGAGCGTGCGATTCCTGCCGGCAGCGGGCCGCAGCAGCCCCAGCGCGAGCAGTGCGCCGGTCACCAGACCGCCGATGTGGGCCTGCCAGGACACATTCAGACTGCCGCCGAACGGTACGAACGTCAGCACCAGCATCAGGACGACCGCCGTGAGCAGCGGCCGCATTTCGTAGCGCAGCCGGCGCGCGAGGACGACGGTGGCGCCGAGCAGGCCGAAGACGGCGCCGGACGCGCCCAGGGTCGGTGTGTTCGGCGGGGTCAGCAGATAGACGAGGGCGCTTCCGCCCAGGCCCGACAGCAGGTAGACCGCGAGATAGCGGGCCCGGCCGAGCGCCGCTTCGAGCGGCCCGCCGATGAACCACAGGCCGAGCATGTTGCCGATGACGTGCCACCACTCGACGTGCAGGAACACCGAGGTCAGCAGCCGGTGGTACTGGCCGGTGGAAACCCCTTCGAGCGGCGCGCCGACGTACTCGACGTAGCGTCCGAGCAGCTCCAGCTGGATCACCAGCGCCGGGAAGACGGCGGCCGCGAGGAACACCGCGACATTGATCCCGATCAGGATCTTGGTGATCAGCTGCGGGTCGGTCGCGACCGCCCCGCCCGCGAGGGTGCGCGGCGCATTGGCCGTGGGGCGGTGGCCCGTCCCGGAGCCCCCGCGTACGCATTCGGGGCACTGGAAGCCGACCGAGGCGCTGATCATGCACTCGGGGCAGATGGGGCGCTCGCAGCGCGTGCAGCGGATGCCCGTGTCGCGGTCCGGGTGGCGGTAGCAGCCCGGCAGGCGGTCGGTGTCCATCGGTCCCCTCGGTCTGCGGCGAGATGGCTGATCCGCCCCGCCGGTCCGGTACACATCGAGTACGGACGGGCCGGGCCCAAAGGTTCCCGGGGGCTGCGGATCGGCTGCGGATCGGCTGCGGGTCAGCTGCGGGTCAGCGCTTCTCGACGACGACGGACTGGATGACCACGTCGTCGAGGGGGCGCTCGGTGCGCGGGTTGGTCGCGCTGGCGGCGATGGCGTTCACGACCTTGCGGCTCTCCCCGTCGGCGACCTCGCCGAAGATGGTGTGCTTGCGCGTCAGCCAGGCGGTGGGGGCGACGGTGATGAAGAACTGGGAGCCGTTGGTGCCCGGGCCGGCATTGGCCATGGCGAGCAGGTAGGGCTTGGTGAAGGCCAGGTCGGGGTGGAACTCGTCGGCGAAGTGGTAGCCGGGGCCGCCCGTGCCGTTGCCGAGCGGGTCACCGCCCTGGATCATGAACCCGCTGATCACGCGGTGGAAGAAAGTGCCGTCGTAGAGCGGGTCCGTCGTCTTCTGGCCATCGGTGGGGCGGATCCACTCGCGCTCACCGGTGGCGAGCTCGACGAAGTTCCGGACCGTCTTCGGAGCGAAGTTCGCCAGCAGCTCGATCTCGATGTCCCCGAGGTTGGTCTTCAGGGTGGCGTAGAGCTTCTCGGCCACGGATCTGCCTTCCATAGTCAGCACTGTCGGTTTCAGATGGTCGCACGGAGCGTCGTGCCGGACAGAAATCGTCCACCCGTATGCCCTGTCGCGCATGCCCGTCGACGGTATGGCAGGCATGATCCGACAAAGGGTGGAAAGGTGAACTGTGTCCGCCACCGAGGAGGAGGATCCCGTGACCCGCAAGGACAGCGTGCGCCTGGCAGCCGAGAGCGCCAGGGAGAGTTTCCTGCACGCGGCGGAAGTGGTGGCACCGTACGCGGAATCCGCCAAGGATGCCGCGGTGCACTACGCCCAAGAAGCCAACGAGCGGCTGGCCCCGAAGGTGTCGTACGCGGCCGATGTGGCCGCCCGACAAGCTCGTACAACGTATGACAGTCATGTGCATCCCCGGTTCAAGGCGGCGCGCACGCACGTGCCGCCGAATGTGGACCGGGCGGCTACCCATGCGGTGAAGCAGTCCCGCCGGGCGGTGCGTCAGGCGGCGGACTACACGCAGCCGCGCTTGGAGAACGCGCTCGCGGCGGCGCAGCCGGTGGCCGAGGAGGTCTCGTCGCGTTCGACTGCCGCCCTGGCGGCGCTGCGCGGCCAGGTGTCGGCGAAGGAGGTGCAGAAGCTTGTACGGCGCCACGAGCGGCGAGCGCGCACGGGCCGGGTGATCAAGTGCGTCGCGCTGGTCGGCCTGCTGGCGGGAGGCGCCTTCGCGGCGTGGAAGTGGTGGGACCAGCAGTCGAACCCCGACTGGCTCGTCGAACCGCCGGCGGCCACCGAGCTGCCGGAGCGGGGCGCGGAGCCGGCGAGCTTCGACGACGAGCTGGCGGCGAAGGAGCGCGCGGCGGACGCCGGGGACCCGGAGGAGGACAAGCGCTGACGCCGCACGAGGTGCATGACGAAGGGGCCCGGATCCATGTGATCCGGGCC
>NZ_JBHWVJ010000076.1:0-35176 GCF_042736725.1 Streptomyces sp. NPDC060028
TGACGAAGGGGCCCGGATCCATGTGATCCGGGCCCCTTCGTCATGCACCGTGCGCGCGTTCAGCTGGGGAGCGTGAGCACCATGCCCGGGCGGATGAGGTCGGGGTTGGAGCCGACCACGCCCTTGTTCATGGCGTAGAGCTCACGCCAGCGGGCCTCATTGCCCAGCTCGTGGCGGGCGATCGCGGAGAGCGAGTCGCCGGGCCGGACCGTGTACGTGCGCTTCTTGGCGGCGGGCGCCGGCTTGGGGGCGGGGGCCGCCGGCACCGCCTTGTGCGCGGCCGAGGCCGGGGTGGGGGTGTGCGGCGCGGGGGCCTGCGCGGCGGGCCGCGGCGGTGCGGGGGCAGGGGCGGGCTTGGGAGGCGCGGCGGCCGCCATCCGCTCGGCCGCGGCCTTGGTGGCCGAGGCGGCGTCGGTGTACTTGGTCCCGGCGTCGGCCGGCCTGGTCATGGAGGGCGCCGACTGCGCCGCGGCGGCCCGCTGCTCCACCTGCTCCTTGACCTTCTCGGCCGCCTCTTGCTGCTTCTTCTTGTCTGACTTCAGGAAGTCGAACATTCCCATGATCGTGAGCCTCCGGCGTGGTGTTGCCCCCCTGGGCTGGGTGCCCTCCACCACTGTCGGACACGGGGCGCCGGGCGGCCGTGTGACTGGGCCGTCCGGGGGACGCCGCCCGTCTCGTCTCGCCGGACCCCGCGCCGGACCTGATGTTTCACGTGAAACATGGGCACGAAAAACTCCCCCTGATCTGCATTCCTGCAGGTCAGAGGGAGTTCATGAGGTGGAGCCTAGGAGATTCGAACTCCTGACATCTGCCTTGCAAAGGCAGCGCTCTACCAACTGAGCTAAGGCCCCTCGAAAATGGACGCGCCGGTCCCCTGTGAAGGAGAGGTCGTTCCGCAGAACAGAGTACCGGGTGTACCCCCTCTTCCCGCAAAATGATAGGGACTCCCGCCCCGCGACCACTCTCCGTAAGATGCTCGCGAGGTTCGCACCAGCGAAGGGGAGTAGTAAGAGTGGACGCAGTACAGCAAGAGGCCACGGCCAGAGCCAGAGAGCTTCAGCGCAGTTGGTACGGGGAGCCGCTCGGTGCGCTCTTCCGCCGGCTCATAGATGACCTCGGCTTGAACCAGGCTCGCCTCGCTGCCGTCCTCGGGCTGTCGGCGCCGATGCTGTCCCAGCTGATGAGCGGCCAGCGCGCCAAGATCGGGAACCCGGCCGTGGTTCAGCGCGTGCAGGCCCTCCAGGACCTCGCCGGCCAGGTGGCCGACGGGAGCGTCAGCGCGGCGGAGGCCACCGACCGGATGGACGAGATCAAGAAGACCCAGGGAGGCTCCGTCCTCAGCAACAGCGGCCAGACCACCACCGGTTCCGGCGCACCCACCGTCAAGCGCGTCGTCCGTGAGATCCAGTCGCTGCTGCGCTCGGTCTCCGCGGCCGGCGACATCATCGAAGCGGCGGACACCCTCGCCCCCAGCCACCCGGAACTGGCAGAGTTCCTCCGGGTGTACGGCGCGGGCCGCACCGCGGACGCGGTCGCCCACTACGAGTCCCACCAGAACTGACGCGCAGGACTACGGGCAACGGGGGACGGGCGCAGCGATGGGTGAGATCTTCGCCGGTCGGTACGAACTGATCGATCCGATCGGCCGCGGTGGCGCGGGCGCCGTCTGGCGGTCCTGGGACCACCGGCGCCGCCGGTACGTCGCCACGAAGGTCCTCCTGCAGAGCGATGCCCACACCCTGCTGCGGTTCGTGCGTGAGCAGGCACTGCGGATCGATCACCCGCACGTGCTCGCCCCGGCCAGCTGGGCGGCGGACGACGACAAGGTCCTGTTCACGATGGACCTCGTCGCCGGCGGCTCCCTCGCCCATGTGATCGGGGACTACGGGGCCCTGCCTCCCCGGTTCGTGTGCACGCTGCTCGACCAGCTCCTGTCGGGGCTGGCGGCGGTGCATGCGGAAGGTGTCGTCCACCGCGACATCAAACCGGCCAACATCCTGATGGAGGCCACCGGAACCGGGCGGCCGCACCTGCGGCTGTCCGACTTCGGCATCTCCATGCGCAAGGGCGAGCCCCGGCTGACCGAGACGAACTACGTGGTCGGTACGCCGGGCTACTTCGCGCCCGAGCAACTGCTCGGCGCCGAACCCGACTTCTCCGCCGATCTCTTCGCCGTCGGCCTGGTGGCCCTGTACCTGCTGCAGGGCCGCAAGCCCGACTCCCAGGCCCTGGTGGAGCATTTCCTCGCCCACGGGACCCCCGGGCCCCCGGAGGGCCTCCCCGGGCCACTGTGGGACGTCCTGGCCAATCTCCTGCAGCCGGACCCCCAGAGCCGGTTCAAGACGGCCACAGGGGCCCGCAAGGCCCTTGCCGAGGCCGTGGAGCTGCTGGCGGCGCCCGCGCCCGACGAGGATCCGGTGGAGGTCTTCGACCAACTCGGCCCCCTCCCGGCCGGTTTCGGCCCCCAGGGCCCCCACGGCACGGCCGCGCCCACGCCGGTCGCGCCCACGCCGGTCGCGCCCACGCCGGTCGCACCCACGCCGGTCGCACCCGCCCCGGAGACGCCCGCCCCGGCCCTGGCTGTGGACCGGCCGACCGCCCCGGCTCCCCTGGGGGTCTTCGGGCCTTCGGAGACGGGCAGTTTCCACCTCCCGCCGCCGACCCCGGCCACGCACCCGGCCCCGCACCCGATCCCGCACCCGGCCCAGCCCGCGCCGACCGCCCGTACCGGCGCCGTCGCGCCGCCGACCGCGAAGGTCACCGCCGGGATCCTCGTCGCCGCGCTGCTGTGCTTCGCGGTCGGGGCCTGGGCCCTGACCCAGTTCTAGGCCCGGGCCCGCCGGGCCAGCAGCATCCAGCCGCCGAGCAGGAGCAGCAGCAGGCTCCCGGCGCCGAAGCCCGCGCCGGCGACGACGCGCATCACCGAGCGGTTCCCGGCGGCGTCGGCCGCCTCCACCGCGGTGAGCCCGTCCTGCGCGGCGGCCCGGTCCTGGCCGCCGATCCCGAAGCCGCCCGCCGCGAGGCTCTCCCGGTACACGGGCGCCTTGGCCGGAGTGCCGAGGACCTCCATGCGCAGGGTCAGCGGCACGGGTACCGCCTCGTCGGTGAATTCCGCGACCTTCGCGGCCATGGTCACGGCGATGTAGTACCAGCCGGCCACCCGCACCGGCCGCACCGCGGTCTCGGAGGCGTAGCGGTTCTCGTACGCCACCGGGGCCGTCTTCGGCAGCGTGACGCTGGCCTGCTTGCCGTCGTAGCTGACGTCCTTGGCCTCGACCAGCCCCCGATAGGGCGTGTACAGCGAGACGCTGAGGCCGCCGGAGGCCGATCCGTACTCCTTGGTCCGCTTGGCGGCGGAGAGTTCGGCTCCGAAGCCGAGCTGCTGGCCCCAGTCGAGCGGCGCCCGGTAGTAGCGGGTCTGTCCGGGCCGCAACTCGTCGCGCCACACCCCGCCGTCCAGCGCCCGTGCGTCGTTGAAGCCGGTGCCGCCGCTGCGGGGCACGGACTCGGTGCCCGGCAGGGTCGGGGAGGCCGAGGGCCAGGCGCTGGGCGCGGTGGTGGGCGCGCTGCCGGCGGCGAGGCCGGGCTCGCGCTGCACCCGCAGCTCCAGCGGCCACGCGCTCGGGGCGGAGCCCTTGGCCGCGGTCCGGGTGACCTTGGCGTAATAGACCCCGCCCTGCTGGCAGTCGGAGTCCTCCTCCAGCCGCCGGACGCCGACCGCGCTGACGGGTACGGCGTCGTAGCCGAAGTCGGCCCGCCCAGGGTTGCCCGTGCAGTCGCGCCCCTCGGTGGTCATGACCTCCACCTGGAGACCGTCGCTGGAGCCCACCTTGGCCCCCGCCGGCGGCTGGAGCACGGCGGAGACGTACACGCTGGACCTGTCGTCGAGGACGAGCCGGTAGAAGCGCTCCCCGGGGGCGATGGCGTCCTGATAGACGGACCCGGCCTCCAGGAGCGGGGCGCCGTCGCTGGAGGGCTTGCCCTCGACCTTCCTGGCGCCGTCCGCGATCCGGTACGGGGGCACCGGCTGCGGGCCCGGCTGGGCCATCGACGGCCCGGCCGCCGCGGCCGCGACCCCCAGGGTCACCGCTCCGACCAGCAGCGTTGCCCGTACCCGCCGCGCCCGACGACGTACCCGACTCATCCCGCCCACCCCGACCCACCCCGAGTTTGCCAGCGCAAGCCAAATCTTTGCATAATGCAACTTTTCGTCACAGAACAGCACAAAGCCCCGACCGCAGCGGCAGTCGGGGCTCTGGGATCAACCTCGGGTCTCACACACCGGAACCAGAAGGCACGGAGTCAGTTGCCTCCGTCCACAGGTCCTGCTCGGCGCGGTCCGCCTGGATCTGGCGGTACACGAGGAGCCCGCCGATGGCGGCCAGTGCGACCAGGAGCAGCTTCTTCACCGCGCGACCTCGTCTTTCGTTGACGTAGGGGACTTCTGGCGCCCAACAATACACACCGGCCGATACCGATCGGTGATCTGCCGGGCAGCCAACTGGCCCTACGACAAAGACCCCCAGGCCATGGGCCTGGGGGTCTTCGACACTGTGGGGCTAACAGGATTTGAACCTGTGGCCTCATCCTTATCAGGGATGCGCTCTAACCAACTGAGCTATAGCCCCATCCGCGCTGCGCGCTGACTCCTGAAGATTAGCGCACAGAGCGGGTCAGGCCAAAATCCGTTCCCCGGGGCAGTCCCCGCAGGTCATCCGGCCGTCATTCGTCCTCGGCGAGCGTGAGCTCCACACCGCCCACGAAGCCCGCCGACAGGTTGTAGATGAACGAGCCGAGCGTCGCGAGCGCCGTCATCAGCACCACGTCGATCACCGCGATGACCGACGTGAAGATCAGCACGCGCGGCAGCGACAGGAACCCCTGGAGGTCGAAGCCGTTGCTCTCGTTCGATCCGGTCGCCTGGCTGATCGTGCCGCCGACGGTCGAGAAGATGCCCATGGCGTCCATGACCATCCACAACACCACCGACGCCACGATCGTGCAGACGCCCAGCGCGATGGACAGCAGGAAGCTGACCTTCATCACCGACCACGGGTCGGCCTTGGCCACCCGCAGCCGCGCCTTGCGCGTCCTCGGCGCCGTACGGGCCCCGGTGCGCGGCTTGCGCTGCGCCCCCGGGTCACCGCCGCCGCGGGCCGCGCCCGGGCCCGAGGGCGCCGAGTACGCCTGCGGCGGGTGGTAGGGCGGCGGGCCGGCCTGCGGTGCCTGCGGTCCTCGAGTGTCCGTCACGGTTCCCCCCTGGGAGTCCGCGGCGGGGCCACGGGCACCGTTCGCTCCAGTCTGTGCCGGTCCGGCGCCCGTGGCTCCACTCACGCTTACTCCTCGTGCTCCCCAGCCGAGGGCTGCGTGCCCTCGGCGGCCTCGGCGGCTTGTCCTTCGACTGCCGCCTCGGTCCCGATCTCTGTCTCGGCCTCGTCGACCTCGTCAGCTTCCTGACCGGCCTCGGCGTTGCGCGCGATGCCCACCACGGCATCACGCTTGCCCAGATTGATCAGCTGGACGCCCATGGTGTCACGGCCGGTCTCCCTGACTTCGTTGACGCGCGTACGAATCACACCACCGCTGAGCGTGATGGCGAGAATCTCGTCCGTTTCGTCCACGACGAGCGCCCCTACGAGCGACCCGCGGTCCTCCACGATCTTGGCGGCCTTGATGCCCAGACCGCCACGGCCCTGGACGCGGTACTCGTCCACAGGCGTCCGCTTGGCGTAACCGCCGTCGGTCGCGGTGAAGACGAACGTACCGGGCCGCACCACGCTCATGGAGAGCAGTTCGTCACCCTCGCGGAAACTCATGCCCTTCACGCCCGAGGTGGCGCGGCCCATCGGGCGCAGCGCGTCGTCGGTCGCCGTGAAGCGGATCGACTGCGCCTTCTTGCTGATGAGCAGCAGGTCGTCCTCGGCGGACACCAGCTCGGCGCCGATCAGCTCGTCATCGTTGCCCTCCTGCGTCTCGCGGAGGTTGATGGCGATGACGCCACCCGAACGGGGCGAGTCGTAGTCCTTGAGCGCCGTCTTCTTCACCAGGCCGCCCTTGGTGGCCAGGATCAGGTAGGGCGCGGCCTCGTAGTCGCGGATCGCGAGGATCTGGGCGATCTTCTCGTCCGGCTGGAAGGCCAGCAGGTTCGCCACGTGCTGCCCGCGCGCGTCGCGGCCGGCGTCCGGCAGCTCGTACGCCTTGGAGCGGTAGACCCGGCCCTTGTTGGTGAAGAACAGCAGCCAGTGGTGCGTGGTGGACACGAAGAAGTGGTCGACCAGGTCGTCCTGCTTCAGCTTCGTGCCGCGCACGCCCTTGCCGCCGCGCTTCTGCGAGCGGTAGTCCTCGGTCTTGGTGCGCTTGACGTAGCCGCCGTGCGTGATCGTGACGACGATGTCCTCTTCGGCGATCAGGTCCTCGATGGACATGTCACCGTCGAAGGGCACCAGCTTGGAGCGCCGGTCGTCGCCGAACTTCTCGACGATCGCGGCCAGTTCCTCACTCACGATCGAGCGCTGCCGCTCCTCCGAGGCCAGGATCGCGTTGTACTCGTTGATCTTGGCCTGGAGCTCGTCGTGCTCGGCGACGATCTTCTGCCGCTCCAGTGCCGCCAGGCGGCGCAGCTGCATCTCCAGGATCGCGTTCGCCTGGATCTCGTCGATCTCCAGCAGGCCCATCAGGCCCTCGCGCGCGATCTCGACCGTGTTGCTGCGCCGGATCAGGGCGATGACCTCGTCGATCGCGTCCAGCGCCTTGAGCAGACCGCGCAGGATGTGCGCCCGCTCCTCCGCCTTGCGCAGGCGGAACTTCGTGCGCCGGACGATGACCTCGATCTGGTGCTGCACCCAGTGGCGGATGAAGGCGTCGATCGACAGGGTGCGCGGCACCCCGTCCACCAGCGCCAGCATGTTCGCGCCGAAGTTGGTCTGCAGGTCGGTGTGCTTGTACAGGTTGTTCAGCACGACCTTGGCGACGGCGTCGCGCTTGAGCACGATCACCAGGCGCTGACCGGTCCGCGACGAGGTCTCGTCGCGGACGTCGGCGATGCCGCCGACCTTGCCGTCCTTGACCAGGTCGGCGATCTTCTGCGCCAGGTTGTCCGGGTTGGTCTGGTACGGGAGCTCCGTGACCACCAGGCACTGGCGGTTCTGGATCTCCTCGACCTCCACCACCGCGCGCATCGTGATGGAGCCGCGACCGGTGCGGTACGCCTCCTCGATGCCCTTGCGGCCCACGACCAGGGCGCCGGACGGGAAGTCCGGGCCCTTGATGCGCTCGATGAGCGCGTCCTGGAGCTCCTCGTGCGAGGCCTCCGGGTGCTCGAGCGCCCACTGCGCGCCCGCCGCGACCTCGCGGAGGTTGTGCGGCGGGATGTTGGTGGCCATGCCGACCGCGATGCCGGCGCTGCCGTTGACCAGCAGGTTCGGGAAGCGCGCCGGCAGGACCGTCGGCTCCTGGTTGCGGCCGTCGTAGTTGTCCGTGAAGTCGACGGTCTCCTCGTCGATGTCCCGGAGCATCTCCATGGCCAGCGGCATCAGCTTGCACTCGGTGTAGCGCATCGCGGCCGCCGGGTCGTTGCCCGGGGAGCCGAAGTTGCCGTTCGAGTCCACCAGCGGCATCCGCAGCGACCACGGCTGGGCCAGGCGGACCAGGGCGTCGTAGATCGAGGAGTCGCCGTGCGGGTGGTACGTACCCATGACGTCACCGACGACGCGGGCGCACTTGTAGAAGCCCTTCTCGGGCCGGTAGCCGCCGTCGTACATCGCGTACAGCACGCGCCGGTGGACCGGCTTGAGGCCGTCCCGTACGTCGGGCAGCGCGCGGGAGACGATGACGGACATCGCGTAGTCGAGGTAGGAGCGCTGCATCTCCGTCTCGAGCCCGACGGGCTCGATGCGCATGATGGGCTGCTCTTCCTCGGTGTTCTCGGCGGTGGGGGTGGTTTCGTCGGCCATTGCTGGTCAAAGATCCTTTCAGGCGGTCAGCTGAGCCGACTCAGATGTCGAGGAAGCGGACGTCCTTGGCGTTGCGCTGGATGAAGGAGCGCCGTGCTTCGACGTCCTCACCCATCAGCACCGAGAACAGGTCGTCGGCCTGCGCGGCGTCGTCCAGGGTGACCTGGCCGAGCACGCGGTGGTCCACGTCCATGGTGGTGACGCGCAGTTCCTCGGCGTTCATCTCGCCCAGACCCTTGAAGCGCTGGATCGAGTCTTCCTTGATCCGCTTGCCGTTCTGCTTGCCGAGCTCCACCAGCGCATCGCGCTCGCGGTCCGAGTACGCGTACTCGAAGTCGTCCCGGCCCCACTTGATCTTGTACAGCGGCGGGCGCGACAGGTAGACGTGCCCGGCCTCGACCAGCGGCCGCATGAAGCGGAACAGGAAGGTCAGCAGCAGGGTGTTGATGTGCTGGCCGTCGACGTCGGCGTCCGCCATCAGGATGATCTTGTGATAGCGGAGCTTCGCGATGTCGAAGTCCTCGTGCACGCCCGTGCCGAAGGCACTGATCAGCGCCTGGACCTCGGTGTTCTGCAGGATCTTGTCGATCCGCGCCTTCTCGACGTTCAGGATCTTGCCGCGGATCGGCAGGATGGCCTGGTACATCGGGTTGCGGCCGGACTTCGCCGAGCCGCCGGCCGAGTCGCCCTCGACGATGAAGATCTCGCACTTCGTCGGGTCGTTCGACTGGCAGTCGGACAGCTTGCCCGGCAGGGAGGCGGACTCCAGCAGACCCTTGCGACGGGTGAGGTCGCGGGCCTTGCGGGCCGCGACGCGCGCCGTGGCCGCCTGGATCGACTTGCGGATGATGTCCGCGGCCTCGACCGGGTTGCGGTCGAACCAGTCGTTGAGGTGCTCGTGGACGACCTTCTGCACGAAGGTCTTGACCTCCGTGTTGCCCAGCTTGGTCTTCGTCTGGCCCTCGAACTGCGGCTCGCCCAGCTTCACCGAGATGATCGCGGTCAGACCCTCGCGGATGTCCTCGCCCGCGAGGTTGTCGTCCTTCTCGCGGAGGAACTTCTTCTCGCGCGCGTAGCGGTTGACCAGACCCGTCATCGCCGCGCGGAAGCCCTCTTCGTGGGTACCGCCCTCGTGCGTGTGGATCGTGTTCGCGAAGGAGTAGACACCCTCGGTGTACTGCGAGTTCCACTGCATCGCGATCTCGACCGAGAGCGTGCGCTCCTTGTCCTCGGCCTCGACGTCGATGACGGTCGGGTGGATCAGCTCGCCCTTGCGCGAGTTCAGGTACGTCACGAAGTCGACGATGCCGCCCTCGTAGTAGTACTTGACCGTGCGCGCCTGCGGGTCGTCGGGCTCCTCGGCGGTGTCCGCGCCCACGGTCGCCTTGGCCGACTCGCGCTCGTCCGTCAGGGTGAGGGTCAGGCCCTTGTTGAGGAAGGCCATCTCCTGGAAGCGGCGCGCGAGCGTCTCGAAGGAGTACTCGGTCGTCTCGAAGATGTCGCCGTCGGCCCAGAAGGTGACCGTGGTGCCCGTCTCGGACGTCTCCTCGTTCCTGGCGAGGGCGGCCGTCGGGACACCCAGCTTGTAGTCCTGGGTCCAGCGGTAGCCGTCACGCCGGACATCGACCGCGAGCCTCGTCGACAGCGCGTTCACGACCGAGACGCCAACGCCGTGCAGACCGCCGGAGACGGCGTAGCCTCCGCCGCCGAACTTGCCACCGGCGTGCAGAACGGTCAGCACGACCTCGACGGCCGGCTTGCCCTCGGAGGGGACCATGTCGACCGGGATGCCTCGGCCGTTGTCGATGACGCGGACGCCGCCGTCCGCCAGGATCGTCACGTCGATGGTGTCCGCGTGCCCGGCGAGGGCCTCGTCGACCGAGTTGTCGACCACCTCCTGGACGAGGTGGTGCAGGCCCCGCTCGCCGGTGGAGCCGATGTACATGCCGGGCCGCTTACGGACCGCATCCAGGCCCTCCAGGACCTGGATGTTGCTGCCGGTATACGAAGATTCACCGGCCTCGCCGCCGGCGGTGGACTCGTTCTTGTCGTTGGGGTCGCCGGAATCGGCCACGAAGCGCCCTTTCTGGCACAGCACAGGACGTACTCCGGGCCGGCAGGCGTGCCGGCAGGAGCGGCTGCGTCGATCTGCGTTGTCAGCATTCAGTCGGTGCAAGTCGGTGTTACTCGACCGGGGGTCCCGCGAAGGAGCGGGATTGTCTCCCAGTCTACCGGTACCACTGACATGAATGGGGGTTTGCCGGTACCTGAGTCCGCATGTGCCGCCCTGAACCTCCACTCTCCGACTCCCCATATCCGGGGAGGGGCTCAAAGTGGCTCACACGGGCATCCAGCGCTTCGGGCTGTCAACCTGCCGCTACCGTGAGGGACACCACGCGCGAGGCCCCCGCGACGCAGCCCGACGCCACCCGGATCACCACCCGGATCCCCCGTGCGGTGACGCGCGGCTCACCCGTACGTATCTCCCGGGCCCGTGCTCCCCGGCGTGCGCCACGGCCCGTACCGCTTGGGCCGCCCGCCCGGTCCCTGCACCTTGATCAGCTGTACGGTGCCCTGGCCCAGGTCCGCGTTCAGCCGGGCCACCAGCTGCGGGGCCAGCAGCTTGAGCTGCGCCGCCCACGCCGAGGAATCGCACCGCACGACAAGTTCACGGTCCTCGTAGCGTTCCGGTTCACAGTGCGCCGCGATTTCCGGGCCGACGATCTGCGGCCAGCGCTCCATCACGCCCGCGACCGCCATCGGCATCTCCCAGCCGCGCTCCGTGCGCAGCCGGTCCAGCGCGGCCATCAGCGGCATCGGGTCCCGGCCGTCCGCCCGGGCGCCCGAGCGCAGTCCGGGGTGCGGCTGGCGCTTCTTCCCGCTCACCGCGTTGCCCCGGGCGCGCGCCTGCTCGCGCGCCGCCGCCAGCGCCTGGCGGGCCAGATCGACCCCCGAGGGCTCGGGCGCCTTGCGCGGTTCCTTCTCCTGGTCGTTCACAGCCGGGTCACCTCACCTCCGGACACCCCGAACCGCGCCCCCACCAGCACACCCGGAACGTCATCGTCCACCGCCGCCGTCACCAGCACCTGCTCGCCCGGAGCCACCAGCTCCGCCAGCCGCTCCCGGCGCCGCGCGTCCAGTTCCGCGAAGACGTCGTCCAGGATCAGCACCGGCTCGGCGCCCTCCGTGCGCAGCAGCTCGTAGGAGGCCAGCCGCAGGGCCAGCGCGTACGACCACGACTCCCCGTGACTCGCGTACCCCTTGGCCGGCATTTCCCCGAGCCGCAGCACCACGTCGTCGCGGTGCGGGCCCACCAGGGTCACGCCCCGCTCGATCTCCTGCTTGCGCACGTCGGCCAGCGCCGCCAGCAGCGCCTCGTACAGCGCCTCCCGGGTCCGGGCCGCGCCGCTGTCCACCGGCTCGCCCGCGGAGGACTTGTACGCCAGATCCAGCGGGCCGCCGCCGGGCGCGAGCTGCTCGTACGCCTTGTCCGCCAGCGGCAGCAGCGTCGCGACCAGGTCGAGCCGGTGCGCCAGCAGCTCCGCGCCCGCGCGCGCGAGGTGCTGGTCCCAGACGTCGAGGGTCGACATGTCCATGGAGCGGCCGCCGTGGCGGCGCGCCATCGCCGCCGACTTCAGCAGGGTGTTGCGCTGCTTCAGGACCCGCTCGTAGTCCGAGCGGACCGCCGCCATGCGCGGCGAGCGTGCCGTCACGAGCTCGTCGAGGAAGCGCCGCCGCTCGCCCGGATCCCCCTTCACCAGGGCCAGGTCCTCCGGCGCGAACAGCACGGTGCGTACGATCCCCAGCACGTCCCGCGGTCTGACCTGCGAGGACCGGTTGATGCGGGCCCGGTTCGCCCGCCCCGGATTCAGCTCCAGCTCCACGAGCTGCCGGCGCTCGCCCTGCGTCACGGCGGCGCGGATGACCGCCCGGTCCGCGCCCATGCGTACCAGCGGGGCGTCCGCGGACACGCGGTGGCTGCCCAGGGTCGCCAGATAGCCGATCGCCTCGACCAGGTTCGTCTTGCCCTGGCCGTTGGGGCCCACGAAAGCCGTGACGCCCGGGTCGAGGGGAACCTCGGCCCGGGCGTACGAGCGGAAGTCGGCCAACGAGAGATGCGAAACATGCATGCGGCGCCGACCTCCCCCGGCTTCCTGCTTCTGCTCTGTGGTGCTGTGGTGGTGCTACTTCTTCTCGACCGCGTGGCCGCCGAACTGGTTGCGCAGCGCGGCGATCATCTTCATCTGCGGCGAGTCGTCCTGGCGCGAGGCGAACCGCGCGAACAGCGAGGCGGTGATCGCCGGCAGCGGTACCGCGTTGTCGATCGCGGCCTCGACCGTCCAGCGGCCCTCGCCCGAGTCCTGGGCGAAGCCCCGCAGCTGCTGCAGGTGCTCGTCCTCGTCCAGCGCGTTCACCGCGAGGTCCAGCAGCCAGGAACGGATGACCGTGCCCTCCTGCCAGGAGCGGAACACCTCGCGGACATCGGTGACCGAGTCCACCTTCTCCAGCAGCTCCCAGCCCTCGGCGTAGGCCTGCATCATGGCGTACTCGATGCCGTTGTGAACCATCTTCGCGAAGTGGCCCGCGCCGACCTTGCCCGCGTGCACGGCGCCGAACTCACCCTCCGGCTTGAGGGCGTCGAAGACCGGCTGGACCGCGGCGACGTGCTCCTTGTCGCCGCCGTACATCAGCGCGTAGCCGTTCTCCAGGCCCCAGACGCCGCCGGAGACACCGCAGTCGACGAAGCCGATGCCCTTGGCCGCCAGCTCCTCGGCGTGCTTCTCGTCGTCCGTCCAGCGCGAGTTGCCGCCGTCCACGACGATGTCGCCGGGCGAGAGCAGCTCGCCGAGCTCGTCCACGGTCGACTGGGTCGCGGCGCCGGCCGGGACCATCACCCACACCACGCGGGGGGCCTGCAGGCTGTCCACAAGCTCTTGCAGGCTGTGGACATCGGCGAGGTCCGGGTTGCGGTCGTATCCGATGACGGTGTGGCCTGCGCGGCGGATGCGCTCGCGCATGTTGCCGCCCATCTTGCCGAGACCGACGAGACCAAGCTCCATCAGGTGGTTCCTTAAGCGTTGTGGCCGTCTGTGCCGGGGTTCCCCTGCTACCCGGGGACACCCCCGGCCCCGAGCCTACGCCGGGCCGTGCCGCCCGGCCCCACGGGCACTCCGGGCAGGGTCGGGGAGAGGGAGAGGTCCCGGACGCCGTCGGGCCCGGCCCCGCAGCCTGCGAGACCGGGCCCGACGGGTACGGACTCAGCCGGAGAGGCGCACCGGCATGATCAGGTACTTGTACGCCTCGTCCGCCTCGGCATCGACCGCCGGGCGGCCGCTGAGCAGCGCCGGCTTGGTCGAGGTGGTGAAGCTGAGCTGCGCGGCCGGCGAGTCGATCGCGCTCAGGCCGTCCAGCAGGAAGGTCGGGTTGAAGGCGATCGAGATGTCGTCGCCCTCGAGCTTCGCGTCGACGCGCTCCACAGCCTGTGCATCGTCGCTGGAACCGGCCTCCAGGATCAGGACGCCCTGCTCGAAGCTGAGGCGGACCGGGGTGTTGCGCTCGGCGACGAGGGCCACGCGCTTGACCGCCTCGACGAACGGGGCGGTCTCGATCACGGCGATGGAGTTGAACTCCGTCGGGAAGAGCGTGCGGTACTTCGGCAGGTCGCCTTCGAGCAGGCGGGTGGTGGTGCGGCGGCCCGCGCCCTCGAAGCCGATGAGGCCCTCGCCCGCTCCGGAGCCCGACAGCGCCAGGGTGACGGTGTCACCGCTGGTCAGGGACTTGGCGGTGTCCAGGAGCGTCTTCGCGGGCACCAGGGCCACGGCGGAGGCGTCCGGGTTCTCCGGCTTCCACAGGAACTCGCGGACCGCGAAGCGGTAGCGGTCGGTCGAGGCCAGGGTGACCCGGTCGCCCTCGATCTCGATGCGCACGCCGGTCAGCACGGGCAGCGTGTCGTCGCGGCCGGCGGCGATGGCGACCTGGGCGGCGGCGGAGGCGAAGACCTCACCGGGCACGGTGCCGGTGGCGGTGGGCATCGTCGGCAGCGCCGGGTATTCCTCCACAGGCAGGGTGTGGAGTGTGAATCGCGAGGAGCCGCAGACCACGGTCGCCCGTACACCGTCTGTGGAAATCTCCACGGGCCGGTTGGGGAGAGCGCGGCAGATGTCGGCGAGCAGCCGGCCGGAGACCAGGACGGTGCCGTCCTCCTCGACGTCCGCCTCGACGGAGACGCGGGCCGAGACCTCGTAGTCGAAGCCGGAGAGGGACAGCATGCCCTCCTCGGCCTTCAGCAGCAGGCCCGCGAGAACGGGCACCGGCGGCCGGGCCGGGAGGCTACGGGCGGCCCAAGCCACCGCCTCCGCCAGTACGTCGCGCTCCACCCGGATCTTCACCGGAAACCGCCTCCTGCTGTTGCTCGCTCGTCTGCCGGCCTTCGTCGTCGGCTCGTCGATGCCTCGACCGATGCCGGGGACCAGTCTGACGTACGGCGCCGACAGTCGTCGCTGCCGGCGGTCAAGTCGGGGACGAGGTGTCGGGGAGGCCTGCCCACCGAGTTGTGCACAGGACCTGCTTGAAAACCGAATCCGAGCTAACTATCTATGGGGGTAGTAGTAGGGCCTGTGGAAACGGTGGATAACCCCGTTCTCGCAGGTCACCCCGCGTTTTTTATCCCCACACCCTGTGGGTGACACCGGTGGACAACACGGTGTCTCTGTGGAGAACAAATATTTCTGCACAGGCCGTCCCCAGGTGACCCCGAGTACTCCACAGGTGTGTCCCCAGCTTTTCCCCGGTACTCCACAGCCCAAACGTCCACCTCGGTGTGACCGCTTTCACTCGGGGCGGTGAGATGGGCCCTGTTGTTGCCGAACAGTGGACAACGGTGTGGGTAAGTCGTCTGATCCTGTGCACAGGGCGCGTGACCCTGTGGGCCGACGGTGGACAACTCCGGGGCCGGTCCTGTGGACGAAATCTTTGTCCACAGGCTGTGGATTACGTTTGCTCACAATTCCACAGGGGTCTGACCAGCCCTGATGGTGCCTCACACCAGGGTCCTGTGGACAGTCTTGTGGGTTGCGGGCTCGATCCCCAGGGTGTGGACGGAAGAAAGTCGCCGAATCTGTGGATGAGTTGCCCCGAAGGGGGCGTATTCGAACAGGTCAGGGGCGCGCGGACGAAGAAGGGCGCCCCCGAAGTGGTCCGGGAGCGCCCTCTGGATGCGTTTGGGAAGGCCCTACGGGCTCGCCCGCAGCCCCCGCACAGCCCTTTCAGGGGAGCCTGCGGCAGCGGCGTCAGGCGTTCTTGATGCGGTTGGTGAGCTCGGTGACCTGGTTGTAGATCGACCGGCGTTCCGCCATCAGGGCGCGGATCTTGCGGTCCGCGTGCATGACGGTGGTGTGGTCGCGGCCGCCGAACTGCGCGCCGATCTTGGGCAGCGAGAGGTCCGTGAGCTCCCGGCACAGGTACATGGCGATCTGCCGGGCGGTCACCAGCACGCGGCTGCGCGAGGAGCCGCACAGGTCGTCCACCGTGAGCCCGAAATAGTCGGCGGTGGCGGCCATGATGTCGCTGGCGGTGATCTCCGGCGCGCTGTCCTCGCCGCCCGGGATCAGGTTCTTGAGGACGTCCTCGGTCAGGCCCAGGTCGACCGGCTGGCGGTTGAGGCTCGCGAAGGCCGTGACCCGGATCAGCGCCCCCTCCAGCTCGCGGATGTTGCGCGAGATGCGGGAGGCGATGAACTCCAGTACCTCCGGCGGGGCGTTGAGCTGCTCCTGGACGGCCTTCTTGCGCAGGATCGCGATACGGGTCTCCAGCTCTGGCGGCTGGACGTCGGTGATCAGGCCCCACTCGAAGCGGTTGCGGAGCCGGTCCTCCAGGGTGACGAGCTGCTTGGGCGGCCGGTCGGAGGAGAGCACGATCTGCTTGTTGGCGTTGTGGAGCGTATTGAAGGTGTGGAAGAACTCCTCCTGCGTCGACTCCTTGCTCGCGAGGAACTGGATGTCGTCGACGAGCAGGATGTCCATCTCGCGGTAGCGCTTGCGGAACGCGTCGCCCTTGCCGTCGCGGATGGAGTTGATGAACTCGTTGGTGAACTCCTCGGAGCTCACGTAGCGCACGCGGGTGCCGGGGTACAGGCTCCGTGCGTAGTGCCCGATGGCGTGCAGCAGGTGCGTCTTGCCGAGGCCCGACTCCCCGTAGATGAAGAGGGGGTTGTACGCCTTCGCGGGCGCCTCGGCGACGGCCACGGCGGCCGCGTGCGCGAAGCGGTTGGAGGCGCCGATCACGAAGGTGTCGAAGAGGTACTTGGGGTTCAGGCGCGCCGTCGGTTCGAGCGGGCCCGAGGTGGAACCGCCGGACGGGGCCGGGGGCGGCGCGGGCCGGCCCGGGGCCGCCCGCGAGGCGGGCTGCTCGTACTGCTGCTGCTCGTATTGGTGGGGCTGACGCGACTGGTGTGACGGACGCGACTGCTGGGGCTCGTACGGGGACTGCTCGTACTTTCCCTGCTCGTAGCCGCCCTGGTCGTAGCCCGAGGGCTCGGACTGCTGGAGGTAGCCCGGCTGCGGGGAGGCGTACGGGTCGCGCTCGGGGAAACCGCCGAGGCGGGGCTGCTGCCAGCCGTACTCGTCCTGCTGTCCGCCGCGGGGCCAGGCGCCGGGCTCGGGGCGCGGCTGCTGGTAGTCCGGGTACGCGGGGCGTGCGCCGGGGAGCTGGTCGTCGCCGCCCGGGCCGGTGTGGCCGCCGGGGCGGCCGCCGTAGGGCTCGTACGAGTCGCGCTGCCCGGCGGGGGGCGCCTGGGGTGCGGGCTCGCCGGCGGAATCGTCGACGGTGATGGCGATGCGGATGGGGCGGCCGCACTCACGGCTGAGGGCATCACTGATCAGCGGGGCCAGGCGGCCCTCCAGGACGCGCTTGCCCCACTCGTTGGGGACGGCCAGCAGTGCGGTGTCGGCGACCAAGGCCAGCGGCTGGCAGCGCTCGACCCACTGCTTGTCCTTCGGCTCGATGCCCTGCTGTCCCTCCCCGAGGAGCTTTTCGAGCACCCTTGGCCACACTGCGGCAAGATCGGCAGGTACGTCAGCCACAGAGCACGCTCTCTCACAGGGGGTCCCACGAATGTGTGGTTCTTTGGGACGGTCGGGACAAAAAATCCGGGGTCGGACAACGGTAGTCAGGCCGACGGGTACGGTTCAAGTCGTTGTCCACAGCCTGTGCACAGTGTGGGGCCACGTCGGCTCGGTTTGACCGGATGGCGTAGCCGCGCGTACCGTAACGAGGTCGAGTTGTCGATGGCTGCTGCCGCCTGCCTACCGATGGGCGAAGGTCACTGATAGTGATCGTTTAGCGGTGCCACTCGGGCGAACACGCGAGTTTCCTCGTGGGCGCACGGTGACAGCCAGGCGATGTCCCGCCATAACGATTTATTCTCTGGAGCCCCCGAGTGAGCAAGCGCACCTTCCAGCCGAACAACCGCCGTCGTGCCAAGACCCACGGCTTCCGCCTGCGGATGCGTACCCGTGCAGGGCGCGCGATCCTCGCGAACCGTCGTGGCAAGGGCCGCGCCGCCCTTTCCGCGTAACAAAGCGCGGGTCGTGACGTCGTGCTGTCTCCCGAGAATCGGCTGAGGCGGCGCGAGGACTTCGCGAGCGCGGTACGTCGAGGTCGCCGGGCTGGTCGCCCGCTCCTCGTCGTCCATCTACGTACAAGCGGTGCAACGGACCCGCACGAGTCGGGGGAGACTGTTCCCTCGACGCGTGCGGGTTTCGTCGTCAGCAAGGCTGTCGGCGTTGCCGTCGTGCGTAACCGGGTCAAGCGCCGCCTGCGTCATCTGGTACGCGAGCGGTTGTCCCAGCTGCCCGCCGGTAGCCTGGTGGTGGTGCGGGCTTTGCCCGGAGCGGGTGATGCCGGCCTCGACGAGCTGGCCCGGGACCTGGATGCCGCATTGCTGCGGCTACTGGGAGGCGTGCCTCGATGAAGTACCCGCTGCTCGCTTTGATCAAGCTGTACCAGTGGACGATCAGTCCGCTGCTCGGCCCGGTGTGCCGTTACTACCCCTCGTGCTCGCACTACGGGTACACGGCCATCGACCGGCATGGTGCGGTGAAGGGGACGGCCCTGACCGCCTGGCGGATCCTGCGGTGCAATCCGTGGTCCCCGGGTGGTGTGGACCATGTCCCACCTCGTAAACGCCCGCGTTGGCACGAGCAGCTGCGCAGTGCGTTGCGTAGATCTCGCAATGCTCAAGGAGCCTGATTAGTGGACACGATTGCCAGTCTGTTCAGCTTTATCACCACACCCGTCTCGTGGGTCATCGTCCAGTTCCACTCGCTGTACGGCGCGATCTTCGGCCCGGACAGCGGATGGGCCTGGGGCCTGTCCATCGTGTCCCTGGTGGTTTTGATCCGCATTTGCCTGATCCCGCTCTTCGTGAAGCAGATCAAGGCGACGCGTGGCATGCAGGCGCTCCAGCCGAAGATGAAGGCGATCCAGGAGCGCTACAAGAACGACAAGCAGCGCCAGTCCGAAGAGATGATGAAGCTGTACAAGGAGACGGGTACCAACCCGC
This sequence comes from Streptomyces sp. NPDC060028, assembly GCF_042736725.1. NCBI lineage: Bacteria > Bacillati > Actinomycetota > Actinomycetes > Kitasatosporales > Streptomycetaceae > Streptomyces > Streptomyces sp. NPDC060028. Next base: position 18,514 of record NZ_JBHWVJ010000076.1, read on the forward strand.
TCTCCTCGTGCCTTCCCATCTTGGCGCAGTCCCCGTTCTTCTTCGCGCTGTACCACGTGCTGTCGGCCATCGCCAACGGGCAGACCATCGGCGTCATCAACCAGTCGCTGCTGGAGAGTGCGCGACAGGCTCACATCTTCGGCGCCCCGCTGGCGGCGAAGTTCACGGACAGCGCCGAGAAGGTCGCTTCCCTGGGCGCCTCGATCACCGATGTACGCATCGTGACCGCCGTCATGATCATCATGATGTCGTTGTCCCAGTTCTACACCCAGCGCCAGCTGATGCAGAAGAACGTCGACCTCTCGGTCAAGACGCCGTTCATGCAGCAGCAGAAGATGCTGATGTACGTCTTCCCGCTGATCTTCGCGGTCATGGGCATCAACTTCCCCGTCGGTGTTCTCGTCTACTGGCTGACCACCAACGTGTGGACCATGGGCCAGCAGATGTACGTGATCAACCAGAACCCGACGCCGGGCAGCAAGGCGCAGGACCAGTACCTGACCCGCCTGCTCAAGCAGGTCACGTCGCACGGCGAGATCAAGGGCCGTGGCAAGAAGAAGATCGTCGCGGCGATCGTGGCCAAGGGCCCGGACCGCAACGACAACGAGCGCAAGTTCATCGCCACTCTGACGAAGCAGGGCATGGCCGCGCAGGCGGACGGCTCCGTGATCAAGAGTGTGGAGGCCACGGCCGACTCGGATGCGGCCGGTGGCGGCGCTGCCAAGCGCACCCAGCCGAAGCGGCAGTCGAAGTCGCAGCGGCAGACGCCCCCCAGCAAGCCCTCTCCCAAGAAGTAAGAAGGAGTCCCTCCCGTGACGGAAGGCACCACCACCGCCGCCGCTGAGAGTGGCGACACCCTGACCCGCCTCGAGCAGGAGGGTGAGATCGCGGCCGACTACCTTGAGGGTCTGCTGGACATTGCCGACCTGGACGGCGACATCGACATGGACGTCGAGGCCGACCGCGCCGCGGTGTCGATCGTCAGCGACTCCGCCGGCCGCGACCTGCAGAAGCTCGTGGGCCGTGACGGAGAGGTTCTGGAGGCTCTGCAGGAGCTGACCCGCCTCGCCGTGCACCGGGAGACCGGGGACCGCAGCCGGCTGATGCTGGACATCGACGGGTTCCGTGCGCAGAAGCGCGAGGAGCTGGCGATCCTGGGAGCCAAGGCGGCGGCGGACGTGAAGGCGTCCGGCGAGCCGATGAAGCTGGCGCCGATGACGCCGTTCGAGCGGAAGGTCGTCCACGACGCCGTGGCGGCCGCCGGTCTGCGCAGCGAGTCCGAGGGCGAGGAGCCGCAGCGCTTCGTCGTTGTGCTCCCGGCCTGACCGGAAGTGTGAGTGTTCGGCCCCGTCTGTGTCGCAGGCGGGGCCGATGTTTGTCAGCCTGGCAGTCGAGGGCGGCATCGTGAACAACACGGCATCGTCAAGACGATGCCGGTCGAAGGTTTTCAGAACCATGCGGAACGGAAGGACGGTCCCCGTGACGGAGGCAGCAGAGCTTCCCCCGGTGCCCGAAGTGGCGCGCGCGGTGTTCGGTGAGTTTTTCCCGGAAGCCGTGCGGTATGCGGAGCTGCTGGCGGACGCGGGGGTCAAGCGTGGGCTGATCGGTCCGCGTGAGGTGCCGCGGTTGTGGGAGCGGCACCTGCTGAACTGCGCGGTGCTCTCCGAGGTGGTGCCCGAGGGCGTCACGGTGTGCGACGTGGGTTCGGGCGCGGGACTGCCCGGTATCCCGCTGGCTCTGGTGCGGCGGGACCTGAAGATCACGCTGCTTGAGCCGCTGTTGCGTCGTACGACCTTCCTCCAGGAGGTCGTGGAACTGCTGGGCCTGGATCACGTGACGGTGGTGCGCGGGCGGGCCGAGGAGGTCCTCGGAAAGCTCCAGCCGGTGCACGTCGTGACGGCTCGCGCGGTGGCTCCGCTGGACAGGCTGGCGGCCTGGGGTGTGCCGCTGCTGCGTCCGTACGGCGAGATGCTGGCGTTGAAGGGCGACACCGCCGAGGAGGAGCTCGTGTCGGCGAAGACCGCTCTGACCAAGCTCGGTGTGGTGAAGACCTCTGTCCTGCACGTGGGCGAGGGAGTCGTGGACCCGCTGTCCACAGTGGTCCGGGTCGAGGTCGGAGAAAGCCCCGGTGGGGTGAGGTTCGCGGCCAAGCGGGCTAAGGCTGCCCGGGTCAGCCGCACGCGCCGACGCCGCTGATCCCTACAGGTGCTCGCGTGCGCGGGGTTTCCAGTGGAGATTTCGGGTGTGTTGCGCCCTATAGGTATGGATTTCGGAGTGTCGTAGCGGCCTGATGACTCCGTCCGGGCATCGTGTTTCACGTGAAACGTCGCTCTCTGCTGCACGGAATCATCAGCCGCGGTCGTGCGGCTGCGTCCCCCCGTCACCACAAGAACGAAGGGGGGACGGAGTTGTCCACATCGGTGGATTCATCCACAGGAGTACGGGCCCCGCTGGTTCGCGACCCCGATGCCATGGCAGGCTCTGTTCATCGCGAGCCTGATGTCGAGGAGAGTGACACCGTGCGGTCCGACGCCAACCTCGCGGGGCCCATGGCCGATCCGGTCCCCGGTCCCCGCTCTGAAGCACCGGGCGAGGATGTTTCACGTGAAACATCGTCGCCCCTTGTAGACAACGACACCCCCATCGGCCGAGCTGCCCAGCTGGCCGTCGAGGCGCTGGGGCGCGCCGGCGAGCGCCTGCCCCGCCCGGCCCAGACCCGGATCATGGTGGTCGCCAACCAGAAGGGCGGCGTCGGCAAGACCACGACGACCGTGAACCTGGCGGCTTCTCTGGCCCTGCACGGTGCGCGGGTCCTGGTGATCGACCTCGACCCGCAGGGCAATGCCTCCACGGCTCTTGGTATCGATCACCACGCGGACGTGCCGTCGATCTACGACGTGCTCGTGGACAGCCGCCCGCTGCTGGAGGTCGTCCAGCCGGTGGTGGATGTGGAGGGCCTCTTCTGCGCCCCGGCCACGATCGATCTGGCGGGTGCCGAGATCGAGCTGGTGTCACTGGTGGCGCGCGAGAGCCGGCTCCAGCGGGCGATCCAGGCGTACGAGCAGCCGCTCGACTACATCCTGATCGACTGCCCGCCCTCGCTGGGACTGCTGACGGTGAACGCGCTGGTCGCGGGCGCCGAGGTGCTGATCCCGATCCAGTGCGAGTACTACGCGCTGGAGGGACTGGGTCAGCTGCTGCGCAACGTCGATCTGGTGCGGGCCCATCTGAACCAGACGCTCCACGTGTCGACGATCCTGCTGACGATGTACGACGGCAGGACGCGGCTGGCCTCGCAGGTCGCGGAGGAGGTGCGCACCCACTTCGGCAAGGAGGTGCTGCGCACCAGCATCCCCCGGTCGGTGCGTATTTCCGAGGCGCCGAGCTATGGCCAGACGGTGCTCACGTACGACCCGGGCTCCAGCGGTTCCCTCTCCTACCTGGAGGCGGCGCGCGAGATCGCGCTGCGGGGGGCCGGAATTCATTACGACGCCCAGCACGCCCATCTGGGCGCGGGCCTGAACAGCACGCAGAGTGTGGCGGAGGGGATCCAGTGAGTGAGCGACGTAGGGGGCTGGGGCGGGGGCTCGGCGCGCTGATTCCCGCGGCTCCCCAAGAGAAGACGCCGTCGGTGATCGGTTCCGGGTCGACGTCTCCGTCGGCGGTACCCGTACTGACGTCGGAGCGAGGGATCGCGGCGGCGAAGCTGGCAGCTTTGGCCCAGGCCGATGTTTCACGTGAAACATCGGTGCCGGTCGTGGCGGTGGATGAGCCGGAGCCGGCGGGTCCCGAGGCCAATGTGGTGGCGGGGGCGACGTTCGCGGAACTTGCGATGGACGCGATCACCCCGAATCCGCGGCAGCCCCGCGAGGTGTTCGACGAGGACGCCCTGGCCGAGCTGGTGACCTCCATCCAGGAGGTAGGCCTGCTGCAGCCGGTGGTGGTGCGGCAGTCGGCGCCGGGCCGCTACGAGCTCATCATGGGCGAGCGGCGTTGGCGCGCGTGCCGGGAGGCCGGACTGGCTCGCATCCCGGCGATCATCCGGGCGACGGACGACGAAAAGCTGCTGCTGGACGCGCTCCTGGAGAACCTGCACCGGGCGCAGCTGAACCCGCTGGAGGAGGCTGCGGCGTACGACCAGTTGCTCCAGGACTTCAACTGCACGCACGATCAGCTGGCGGACCGGATCGGGCGTTCGCGTCCGCAGGTGTCGAACACGCTGCGGCTGCTGAAGCTGTCCCCGCCGGTGCAGCGCCGGGTGGCGGCGGGAGTGATCTCGGCCGGGCATGCGCGGGCGCTGCTGTCGGTGGCGGACTCCGAGGAGCAGGACCGGCTGGCGCATCGGATCGTGGCCGAGGGGCTGTCGGTGCGTGCCGTTGAGGAGATCGTGACCCTGATGGCTTCCGAGCCGTCGAGCCCGGTCAAGCCGAAGGGCCCGCGGGCGGGTGCACGGGTGTCGCCGGCACTCAGCGAGCTGGCGACGCGCCTGTCGGACCGGTTCGAGACGCGGGTGAAGGTGGATCTGGGTCAGAAGAGGGGCAAGATCACCGTTGAGTTCGCCTCGATGGAGGATCTGGAGCGGATTCTGGGGACGCTGGCACCGGGCGAGGGCCGGGTGCTGGAGCAAGGTCTTTCCGGGGAGTGAGTCCCGGGCAGCACTAGGGGCGGATCGTGTCGGTGGGAGTCGGCGCGGTCCGCCCCTTTGCCGTGTCTTGTCGCGGTTTCGGGTGCTGTGCCATCGAAGAAAACATGGCCAGTGGATACGATTCCCTCATGGGTCGTCGGCTGGTACCGCTCACGCTGGACAACCTCCAGGACCTGCCCCGGCGTTGCCGGTCCTGCGTCTTCTGGGAGCTGGACCCGGTCAGCGGGGCGGCCGCCGTGAAGTCGGGGACTCCGGCACAGGAGAAGGAGGCATGGATCTCCGCCGTCCTGTTGGAGTGGGGATCATGCGGCCGCGTGGTCTATGTGGACGAGGTCCCGGTGGGGTTCGTCCTCTACGCGCCGCCGGCGTATGTGGCCCGGGCCACGGCCTTTCCGACGAGTCCGGTGTCCCCCGACGCGGTCCAGCTGATCACTGCGTGGATCATGCCCGGCTATCAGGGGCAGGGCCTGGGACGGGTGATGGTCCAGACGGTGGCGAAGGACCTGCTACGCCGGGGCTTCCGCGCGATCGAGGCATTCGGGGACGCGCGGTGGGACGGGCCGGCGTGTCTGCTGCCCGCCGACCATCTGCTGGCGGTGGGCTTCAAGACGGTGCGGCCTCATCCGGTGCACCCACGGCTGAGGTTGGAGCTGCGCTCCACGCTGTCGTGGAAGGAAGACGTGGAGCTGGCCCTCGACCGGCTGCTGGGTGCGGCGCGCAAGGAACCGGCGCTTCGTCCCCTGTGAGCCTGGGGATACGCGAAACGGGGCCGCCCCTGGAGGGGCGGCCCCGTTTCACACGTTGCGTCAGGCCGTCTTGATCTCGATGAAGTCCGAGAGGTCGCGCAGGATGGCGGCCTTGGGCTTGGCGCCGACGATGGTCTTGGCGACCTCGCCACCCTGGTAGACGTTCAGCGTCGGGATGGACATGACGCCGTACTTGGCAGCCGTGGCCGGGTTCTCGTCGATGTTGAGCTTGACGATCTCGATCTCGTCGCCGTACTCGGCGGCAATGGCCTCCAGCGACGGAGCGATCTGGCGGCACGGACCGCACCAGGCCGCCCAGAAGTCGACGAGGACGGGCTTGTCGCTGCTGAGGACCACGGTGTCGAAGTCGTCGTCGGTCACGTTCTTGAGGGTGCCGGCCACAGCGGCCTCCTTCTTCCTGCGGGGTGTGGGGTGTAGGGGGTGGTGCGGGGGTCAGACCGTCGCGTGGGCCTTCTCGGCGTCCGCGAGGGCGGCGAGGAAGCGCTCGGCGTCGAGGGCGGCGGAGCAGCCCGTGCCGGCGGCGGTGATGGCCTGACGGTAGGTGTGGTCCACGACGTCGCCCGCACCGAACACACCGGTGAGGCTGGTGCGGGTGGAGGGCGCGGCCACCTTGAGGTAGCCCTCTTCGTCGAGGTCCAGCTGGTCCTTGAACAGCTCGGTGCGCGGGTCGTGGCCGACGGCGATGAAGAGGCCGGTCACGGGCAGCTCGGAGGTCTCACTGGTCTTGGTGTTGCGCAGGGTGAGGCTGGAGAGCTTCTGCTCGCCGTGGATCTCGGCGACCTCGCTGTCCCAGGCGAACTTGATCTTCGGGTCGGCGAAGGCGCGGTCCTGCATGGCCTTGGAGGCGCGCAGGCTGTCGCGACGGTGAACGATGGTGACGGACTTGGCGAACCGGGAGAGGAAGGTGGCCTCCTCGATCGCGGTGTCGCCGCCGCCGACCACGGCGATGTCCTGCTCCTTGAAGAAGAAGCCGTCGCAGGTGGCGCACCAGGAGACGCCACGACCCGAGAGGGCGTCCTCGTTGGGCAGACCGAGCTTGCGGTGCTGGGAACCGGTGGTGACGATGACGGCCTTTGCGCGGTGCACGGTGCCGGCCGTGTCGGTGACCGTCTTGATCTCACCGGTGAGGTCCACGGACACGATGTCGTCGGGCACGAGCTCGGCGCCGAAGCGCTCGGCCTGGCCGCGCATGTTGTCCATGAGGTCCGGGCCCATGATGCCGTCCTGGAAGCCGGGGAAGTTCTCGACCTCCGTGGTGTTCATCAGCGCGCCACCGGCGGTCACGGCGCCTTCGAAGACCAGGGGCTTGAGCGAAGCGCGTGCGGTGTACAGGGCGGCCGTGTAACCGGCCGGCCCGGAGCCGATGATGATCACGTTTCGTACGTCGCTCACGGGTTATTCCTCGTCTCTGCGGACTGCCTGCTGCTGCCGGGGGGCCGGTGTGGACTCTCACCCCACCCAACGGATCCTACGGCGCATGCATTCCCCTTCCGTCCCCCGTGCGGACGGCGGGGTGTCAGCTCCGGGGGTAGGTACTGCTGAGCAGAGGTTTCCCGGGAGCGGTGGAAGGGCCGTTCTCACAGGCCGCGTCGACGAGGTAGGCGTCCACGAGGCCAGGGTCGCCGGGGTGCGCGAGGACGAGGAGGTAGACGTCCTTGCGCTCGTACGTGCCCCGGTCGGTGGCGAGCGGAGTGTCCGCGCGGCCGGTGCCCTCCTGGACGCACTCGGGGACGCTCGCCGCGCCGCGGTCCCCCGGAGCCACCCCGGGAGCCGGAGTGGTGTTCTCCATCCCATAGGTGTTGTTCTGCTCTCCCGGAGGCGTCTTGGGGCGCTGCCCCGGGCCGAGCAGGTCGCGAACGATGTCCTGGAGGCCCTGGGCGGTGTACGCAGGTCCGCGGGGCTTGGCCAGGGGGCTGGTGGCATCGGCGCGTGCGGCCGTGTCGTGCGAGGTCGAAGTGTCGTGCAGGCCGGTGGCCAGGAAGATCCCGAGTGCGCAGGCGGCGGCCAGAGCCCCGAGGGCGGCGATCCGGCGGCGGGCGCGGCGCCGGCCGGGACCGGTTGAGCCGGTCGGGTGACCGGAGGGCCGCAGGCCTCCCGTTCCACCGCTTCGGGCGGGGGCGGCGGCTGATGTTTCACGTGAAACATCGTCGGCCTCGACGTCCTTTGGGGCGGACTGCCGGCCGTGTTCGGCCGGGGCCGGGCCGGGCGCGGGAGTGGTCGCGTCGAGGAGTGCCTCGGCGGCCAGGGCCGCGTCGATGCGGCCTGCGATGTCGACGGGCATCCGCGGATGCCCGGGGAGGGTGCCGAGCAGGGCCCGGATCTCCTCCAGGGAGGCGCGGACGTCGGCGCACAGGGCGCAGTCGCCGAGGTGGCTTCGGACCTCGGCGGTGCGGGACGGGGAGAGCAGGCCTTCGGCCAGGTCGGAGATCTCGGAGACGTCCGGGTGCCGGATCGTGCCGGTAGTGGGGCTCACGCTCGTCCACCTCCGCCCTTCACTGCGTCTGGACCCGGTGCCGGTTCCCTGGGTTCTGCCGTGGGTGGGACGGCTGTTCCCGGCGTCCGGTTCCTTCCCCGCTCAGTGCCGGTGTTATCCCCGGCATTCGTGCGCAGATGAGTGAGCAGCGGGACGAGTTTCGCCCGGCCACGGGCACAGCGGCTCTTCACGGTGCCGGTGGGCACGTCGAGGATCCGTGCGGCTTCGGCCACGGGGTAGCCCTGCATGTCGACCAGGACCAGGGCCGCCCGCTGTTCGGCCGGGAGCGTGCCGAGAGCGGCCAGGAGCTGGCGGTGGAGGTCCTGGCGCTCCGCGGGGGCCTCGGCGGACTCGTGGGGCTCCAGGAGGCGCTCCAGACGGTCCGTGTCGTCGAGGGGCGCCGTCTTGCGGGAGGCGGCCTTGCGTGCCCGGTCCAGGCAGGCATTGACGGTGATGCGGTGGAGCCAGGTGGTGACGGCGGATTCACCGCGGAAGGTGTGCGCTGCCCGGTAGGCGGAGACGAGCGCGTCCTGCACGGCGTCGGCCGCTTCCTCCCGGTCGCCGAGGGTGCGCAGGGCCACGGCCCACAGCCGGTCGCGGTGGCGGCGTACCAGCTCACCGAAGGCGTCCGGGTCTCCCGCGGCGTGCAGCGCCAGGAGTTCCTGGTCGCTGCGTCCGCCGGGTGTGGCGTCGTCCAACGGTGAGCCCCTCCCCTGGTCTCTGTCAGCCCGTGAACTTCACATCCGTGATGGCCTGCTTGAACCCGGCCTGGCTGTACTGGTCACCGCCCGCTTGGGGCATGGCGGTGATCCACACGAGGACGTAGCGCGTCTTGACCGGCGCCTCGGCGGCCAGCTTGAGGGAGCTGTCCGAAGTGGTGGCGGTCGCGATCTGCTTCATGGAGCCGACCGGGGTCGACGAGGACATGGAGCCGGTCGCGTAGAGCGTGGCGGTGGTGTGGTCACCCGCGAACCGCAGCGCTATCGAGGCGGCGCTGACGTCCTCCTCGGAGCCGAGATCGTAGACGATGCCGACCCCCGCCTTGTAGGCCTTCATGTCGGGCCCGTCATAGAAGCTCTTGGTCCGCCAGTACGTGGAGGCGTCCCCGTCGTAGGTGTTCGAGACGCCCTCGACGTCCTGGGGGTTGCCGTCGGGGTAGTACTCCTGGGCGCCCTTGACGGAGAGCGGGACCGGGTCCTTCTTGTTCGGGGCGTCGTCTCCCTTGGGCGGCGGGTTCTGGCTGTTGCCGGTGCCCTGGCTGCTGTGGTCCAACAGAGTGTCGGCGAGCTGCCAGCTGCCCAGGCCGAGGGCGGCGATGAGCAGGGCGGCGACACCCCACTTGAGGGCCCTGCCGGTACGGCTCTGCAGCGGGGGCGGCGGGGGGACGACGGTGACGTTCTGGGTGGAGGGCATGCCGGGAGGCGTGGGCCGACCGTAGCTGCCCTGCTGGTAGGTCGTGTTCTGGTACTCGGGCGGTGCGGTGAAGGCGGGCTCCGGAGGCCGGATGCGGGGCATCGCGGCGACGGCCTTGGCCAGCTCCTCCGGGGTGGTGCAGGCGGGTTCCTGACGGGAGGCCGTGGCCCCGTCGTTGGCGAGCGCGCGCATGGCGAGCTCGCCGAGGCCGCGGTGGACGCCGGCGCGGACCTGGTCGGGAGCGATCAGTCCGACGCCCTTGGGCAGGCCGGTCAGGCCGTAGGCGTCCGTCTCGTAGGGCCAGCGCTGGGTGAGGGAGGCGTACAGGAGCGCTCCGATGGCCTCGGTGTCCGCGCGCTGCGGGGTCTCGCTGGTGATGCCGCGCAGGGCGGCGTTCACGGCGAGGCCGCGGATGCGGTACTGGCCCGTGGAGGTGCGCAGTATCGCGCTGGGCGTGAGCCGTAGATGGGCCAGGCCCTCGCGGTGCGCCGCCGTCATGGCCTGCGAGACCTGGCTGACGAGTTGGTAGGCCTCGTGGGGCTCCAGGGGGCCCGCGGCGAGGAGTGCGGTGAGCTCGGTGGCGTCGGGCAGCCATTCGTGCACGACGTAGACGAGGTCGTTCTCCTCCACGGCGTCGAGGACCTGGACGAACCGGGGGTCGCCGAGCAGGGCGGAGGAGCGGGCCGCGGCCAGGACGGCGCGGGCCCGGGGGTGGTCGGCGGGCAGCAGATGGACGCCCACCGCGCGGCGCAGCTTCTCGTCCATCGCGCGCCAGCTGCTGAATCCGTCCAGACGGGTGACGCACTCTTCGAGGCGGTAACGCCTTGCGAGCTTGTGGCCGCTGTGAAGTTCGGGTGCGGCCGCGGGGGCCGCGTTTTTGCGTTCGCCGTCCTTTTCGGGCATGGGTCCGTCCGCGGCTCGTCCGTTCTGGGTGTCCACCCCGTCGGCCGTGGCCTTGGCCGCATCTGCGGCCAGCGGCTCATCGCCGCTGTTGTCGGCCACGTCGACGGCAGCCGTGCTACGTTCCGCCACCGTCGTTCCTGCCTCCCCATCCGTTGCGCGCTGTCGGCCAGTCTGCGAAGCCAAGCCAATTGTGCCCACAGTCCGGCGCTCTGCACGACACGCGATGGGGGTCTTGGTCGGATTGTGCGTGCTCGAATCAGCGCCCCATGCGCCCGCGGACCATTCCGACCAGGGCGTTGAGCTCCTCGATCCGCATCCGCTTGGCGGCGATGAGGAACACGGCGGCGAGGGCCACACCCCCGGTGACCAGGGAAACAACGGAACCGGCGACTCCGCTGCCGAGCCACTGGGTGACCGCGTAGGCGGCGGCGCCGGCCACGGCGGCGGCCGGGACACAAGCTCCGATGAGTCGCGCGTAAGTCCGCATCACGTGGGCGCCGTCGAGGTTGCCGCCGAGGCGGGTGCGCAACCGCCGCCATGCGACGCCGACGCCGACGGTGTATCCGAGGCCGTAGGCGGCGGCCATCCCGACGACCGCCCAGCGTGCGGGGAGGACGAAGAAGGCGGCCGTGGAGACCGCCGCGTTGACGGTCGCGACGATGACGGTGTTGTAGAAGGGCGTCCGGGTGTCCTCGTAGGCGTAGAAGCCGCGCAGGACGACGTATTGGACGGAGTACGGGATCAGCCCGAGGCCGAAGGCCATCAGGACGAAGCCGATGTTCCTCGCGCCGTCGCCGGCGCCGGCGTAGAGCAGGGTGGCCATCGGGACGCCGAGGGCCAGGAAGGCGAAGGCACAGGGCACGATGGCGACGGCCGAGGTGCGCAGGCCGTAGGAGATGTCGTCGCGGACCGCGGCGGCGTCCCCGTCGTGCGCGGAACGGGAGATGCGGGGCAGGACGGCCGTCATGACGGAGACGGTGATGATCGCCTGCGGCATCTGCCAGAGCAGCAGCGCGTAGTTGTAGGCGGTGATGCCGGTGCCGTGGTGGCCCTGCTTGTCGGCCACCTCGCCGGCCCAGGTGGCGAGCTGGGTGACGACGACGAGGCCGATCTGGTTGGCGAGGACGAAGAAGAACGTCCACTTGGCCAACTTGGCGGCCTTGCCGAGACCGTGGCCCTTCCAGTCGAAGCGCAGCCGCGGCCTGAAGCCCGCGTCGCGCAGGTACGGGAGCATCGCGAGGGCCTGGACGGTGAGGCCGAGCAGGGTGCCGATGCCCAACAGGCGTACCCCGTCGGCGGTGACGGTGCCTTCGGTGATGCCGGAGGAGGTGAAGCCGCCGAAGGCCCAGATGAAGGCGCCGAAGGTGGCGATGACGACGATGTTGTTGAGGACCGGCGTCCACATCATCGCGCCGAAGCGGCCGCGGGCGTTGAGGATCTGACCGAGCACCACGTGGACGCCCATGAAGAACATGGTCGGCAGGCAGTAGTGGGCGAAAGCCACGGCGACGTCGAGCCGCTGCGGATCCGAAGCGATCTTCTGCGACATCATGCTGATGAACAGCGGGGCCGCAAGGACGCAGATCGTGGTGACACCGGCCAGCAGGACCACCACGAGGGTCAGCAGGCGGTTGGCATAAGCCTCGCCGCCGTCCTCGTCGTTCTTCATCGCCCGGACCAGCTGCGGGATGAAGACGGCGTTGAGGGCGCCGCCGCCGACCAGCACGTAGATCATCGTCGGCAGGGTGTTGGCGACCTGGTACGTGTCGTTGAGCGTGCTGACGCCGATGGCGCCGGCAATCACGAGCGTCCGCAGGAAGCCGGTCATGCGGGAGACGATCGTGCCGGCGGCCATGAGCGCGCTGGACTTGAGGAGGCTGGAGGCGCGCCCGGCGGGCTTGCTCGGGGCCGGGACGGCCACGGGGGCGTCCTCGGCCGGGGTGCGCGGCGCCCCCTCCTGGTCCCGGTACAGGTGGGCGAAGGCGTCGGGCTGGGGGTCCTGGTCGGCGGCCTTGGTGACCAGGGAGTCCACGCCGACGAACTGCGTGGTGGTGGCGTGGTCGCCGTAGGGCAGGTGGCGGGAGGGGCCGTCCGGCTCGGGCGGCGGGGTCTGGGCCCAGACGCGCGGGTCGGGGGCGTACGAGGGCGTCGGCGGCGCCGCGTAGAGCGGGCCGGGCTCCTGGAAGGTGCCGGGCGGTGGCGGCGGGTGCGCGGACCGGTCGTAGAGGACCTCGGCGACGGGGTCCTGGGCCGACAGGTCCTGCGACCGGTACGGGTCGTAGTCGTAGGCGTCCTGGACATACGGGTCGTGATCCGGTGCGGGCGCGGGCGCGGGAACCTGCCCGGGCACCGCGGTGCCGGGAGCAGTGCCCTGGGCGGGCGCGGGCCCGCCAGTGCCCTGCGCACGGTCACCGTCGTACGGCGCGTTCATCGAAACCCCACCTCATCGTCCCCAGGCCGGCCGGCCACGGCATCGCTCAACGGTCCACTGTCTCACCCGAGCCGGACGCCTCCGTGCTTTGCGGTCCGGTGTCCGGGGACTCGTCACTCGGCTGCGTGCTCTCCTGGGCCGCCGCCCGGGCCGCGACGCGCTTGCGGCTGGCGTACATCTTGATACCAGCCAGAACGAGGAGCAGGACACCGCCGGCGATGACGAGCATGACGGTGGAGGTGACCTCGGTGGCCTCGACGGTGAACCTGCGCTCCTTGCCGTAAGGGACGCCGTCCGTGGTGAAGAGCTGAGCGGTGACCTCCACCGGGCCGGTCGCCGTGGCATTGGCGTCGAACTTGACGGTCTGGCTGTGGCCGCCCTGCACGACGATTTCCTGCTGGTCCTCGCCCTTGTCGCCGAACATCAGGCGGGTGGGGTTGGCGGACTTCACGCGCAGTACCAGGTTGTGGACGTCCTGGACGAGGCTGTTCTGGACGCTCACGGGGATGGTCGCGCTGTGCCCGGAGAGCGTGGCGTCGGACTTTGGAACGACCTTGACCTTCTCGGTGAGGCCGTTCAGGTACTGCTGCACCTGGCTCCGGTAGTCCAAGGCCGCCTCGGGGCGCCCCCGCCAGGACGTGGACATCTCGCGGTTGGTCGTGTTGCCGAAGGGGATCTCGACGCGGTCGGGCGCCGTGAGGATCACCTTGAAGTGGTCGAGGGTGTTCTGCGTGGCGCGGATCTTCTCGAAGGCGGCGACCGGCAGCTCTTGGCTCGCCAGGGCCTCGGGGTACTGGCCGGCGCCCGGGACCTGGGTGGCGGCGCCCGGGTCCGGCTTCGTGGCGGCCGCGGCCTCCAGGTCGGCGGGCTGGGTCCAGCGGCCCGCCTGCAGGCCGCGCAGGGCGGCGGCCATCGACTGCGCCTGGCTGGCGGAGGGCATCCGGTCCGGGGCGACGACCACGCTGCGCTGGCTGTCGGTCTTCTGGAGGTTCAGCGCGAGGCTCTGGGCCAGGAACTGCTGCACCGCGAGGACGGAGTTGCCGACGCTGAGCATGTCGCCCCGGAAGGCGGTCGAGAGCTCCGCGTCGGCAACGACGGCGGTGGTGCCCGCGCCGATGGGGCGGGCGGCCGACGGGGTGTATCCGAGGGTGCCGGTCTCCTGGAGGCTGTCGCTGCGGGTGAGCACGTTGTGTGCGCCGGCCGAGGTCGCGACGTTGACGATCGACGGATCGATCGCGCCGTCCACGGGCCACGAGAAGTCGGTGGAGGCCGGGACGTGCAGGACCGTCTCGACGGCCTGCTTGGCCTTGTCGGTGGCGGGCCGCAGCTGGCCCAGGGTGCCCGGGACGTCCTTGCCGCGGTGGGCGAGGGAGGCGATGTCGGGGTCGGCGAAGGGCAGCGCGACGACCTTCTTGCCCTGGACGGCCGTCTCCAGCGCGCTCAGCCACTGCTCGGCGACGGCCTTGTTCTTGCCCGGGAGGGGCTTGCCGGCCGGATCGGGGTTGCGGATCCGGTAGCCCTTGGTCATGGCATCGACCGACTGCAGCAGGTCGGGGTCGATGACCCAGGTGATGGGCAGGTCCTTGCCGAGGGAGACCATCTGCTCCAGGCGCCCGCCGGCACGCAGCTCGTCGGCGAGGGAGTCGTCGAGGAAGACGGGGGTCTGCACGTCGTCCGAGCCGGTCTCCGCCGTCAGGTGCGTGGTGGAGATCAGCGGCCACACGTAGGTCATCTGGTAGCGCTGGGCGGAGGCCTCGGGCTGCCAGGGCAGGAAGGTCCGCTTGATGCCGAGGACCTGCTCGTACTGGCGGCTGTCGGTCTCCCCGGACAGGGAGACTCCGAGCTGATAGACGCCGTCCTTGTCGAGCTCCAGCTTGCTCACCGGCACCTTGATGGTGAACGGCTGAGCGACCTTCGTGGGCAGCGACGGGATCTTGACGGCGTATTCCGGGGAGATCTCGGCGGGGTCGGTGCCGGCCCGGAAGGAGCCGCGCTCCGCCGCCTCGCCGATGGAGCTGCGGTCGCCCAGTGCGGGACCGACGCGCAGACCCACGTGCGCGTCGGTGATCTTCTCGCGGCCGTTGTTGACCACGGTGCCGGAGATCGTGAGGGTGTCGCTCTTGATCGGGGCGGTGGGGGCCACCTCGTGGAGCTGGATGTCGACGGAGGCCGCCTCGGCGGCCTGTGCCTGGGGGGCGGGCATGTAGACCAGACCCGCGAACACGGGCGTTCCGGCGAGCAGGACGACCGCGCGCCGCATCCAGCGTCGCCGGGCAGGGGCGGGGCGTGCCCCCTGGATGTCTGCCGCCTCGGCCACGCGCTCGCCCGTCCCTCGAAGTGTCAGTGGTCGTCGTTTGTGCGTCTACGCATGGTAACGAGACCCGCTGTGCGCGAGTGCCGCGCCTTGCTCCACATGATCGGGTCAGGCCCGACGGGGCTGTGGGGCGGGGTGGCCACAAACGAGGAAGCTCCCGGCGGGCGGGGCACGTACCCTTTTCTGTTGTGCCGAACGCCAACGAAGACAACCTCAGTGTCCTGAACCAGGTGCAGCTCCGCGCGGTGAGTGAACTGCTGCGTGTGGCCCCTGTCGCCGACGAGCTCGGCCGCCGCTTCCAGGAGGCGGGCTTCAGCCTTGCCCTGGTCGGCGGGTCCGTCCGCGACGCGCTGCTGGGGCGTCTCGGCAACGACCTCGACTTCACCACCGATGCCCGCCCCGAGGACGTGCTCAAGATCGTCCGGCCATGGGCCGACTCGGTCTGGGACGTCGGTATCGCCTTCGGCACAGTGGGGGCCCAGAAGGGTGCCCGCGTCGCAGGCGCCGATCGAAACTTTCAGATCGAGGTGACGACGTACCGCTCCGAGGCGTACGACCGCACGTCGCGCAAGCCTGAGGTCTCCTACGGCGACTCCATCGAGGAGGACCTGGTCCGGCGCGATTTCACGGTCAACGCCATGGCGCTGGCCCTGCCGGAGCAGGAGTTCATCGACCCCCACGGCGGTCTGGAGGACCTCCGTACGGGCGTCCTGCGGACCCCCGGCACTCCCGAGGACTCCTTCTCGGACGACCCGCTGCGGATGCTGCGCGCGGCACGGTTCGCCGCCCAGCTGGACTTCGAGGTCGCCCCCGAGGTCGTGGCGGCGATGACGGCGATGTCCGGCCGAATCGAGATCGTCTCGGCGGAGCGCGTGCAGGGTGAGCTCAACAAGCTGCTGCTCTCCGCGAACCCGCGCAAGGGCCTGGGCCTGCTCGTGGACACCGGGCTGGCCGACCATGTGCTGCCCGAGCTGCCGGCACTGCGGCTGGAAAGTGATGAGCACCACCGGCACAAGGACGTCTACGACCACTCGCTGATCGTGCTGGAGCAGGCGATCGCCCTGGAGGAGGACGGGCCTGACCTGGTGCTGCGGCTCGCGGCGCTGCTGCACGACATCGGCAAGCCCCGCACCCGCCGGTTCGAGAGCGACGGACGGGTCTCCTTCCACCACCACGAGGTGGTCGGCGCGAAGATGACCAAGAAGCGCATGACCGCTCTGAAGTACTCCAACGACATGATCAAGGAAGTCTCCCGGCTGGTCGAGCTGCACCTGCGCTTCCACGGGTACGGGGACGGGGAGTGGACCGACTCCGCGGTGCGCCGTTATGTCCGCGATGCCGGTCCGCTGCTGGAGCGCCTGCACAAGCTGACCCGCTCCGACTGCACCACCCGTAACAAGCGCAAGGCCAATGCCCTCTCCCGGACCTACGACGGGCTGGAGGAGCGCATCGAGCAGTTGCAGGAGCAGGAGGAGCTGGATGCGATCCGGCCCGACCTGGACGGCAACGAGATCATGGAGGTGCTGGACGTCGGCCCTGGTCCCGTGATCGGCAAGGCCTACGCGTTCCTGCTGGAGCTGCGGCTGGAGAACGGCCCGATGGGTCGTGAGGCGGCCGTCGCGGCTCTCAAGGAGTGGTGGGCCGCGCAGGCCTGATGCGCGGTCTCAGGCACCGGCGGTCGATGTTTCACGTGAAACATCGACCGCCGGTGCCTGAG
>NZ_JBHWVJ010000077.1:0-5223 GCF_042736725.1 Streptomyces sp. NPDC060028
ACTTCTCCCGGCCAAGCGACTGCGGCCCGTCTGGGGCCGGACATAAGCCGCCCACCGCCGGTGGCCCCTTGATGTCGTCTCGCGACGACGAGACCGGCCGATCTCCACCACAACACCCCTCAGGTGCCTGGGTGCTGGCAGCTCCCTCGCCCGTGGGCGGCTTATGTCCGGCCCATGGCTGCCCGCAGACGCGGTCCTTGAGGAGCGCGCAGTGATCGTGGGCGGCTTATGTCCGGCCACAGACGGGCCGCAGTCGCTTGGCCGGGAGGAGTGTGTAGCGATCTGATGCGCCTGGCCTCCCGGCGGGGTGATGTGGTCGGCCCGAGGGGCAGTCAGGGGGAAGGACCCGCCTCGCGGGTCTCTGGCTCTCCCCGTCCCTGGACACTGTGGAACCCGGCCATTCCTCGGGGGCGTCCCGGCAGGCTTCTGGCTTTCCGGGACGGGTCGGTCGGTCAAGGGTGGCCGAAGGCCATCGCGAAGCGACGCGACCGCAGGGAGCGCCCTTGACGGGCCGGCCCGGCCCGGAAGGACAGTGGACTGACGGGACGCCCCCGAACCCCGTCAACGCCCCCGAGCACACGAGTCCCGCCGACCCCGACCCCCGCCCGCCCCGCCCCTCAAAGCCCCCGCCCCGGCCCCTCCGCCGTCGAGCCCCGCACCACCAGTTCCGGCTGGAAGACGTACTCCGTGCGCTGGACCGGGGTGCCGGCCACCGCCTCCAGGAGGGCGCCCACCGCCGCCGTCGCCATCGCCCGTACCGGCTGGCGGACCGTCGTCAGCGGGGGGTCCGTGAAGGCGACCAGCGGGGAGTCGTCGAAGCCGACCACCGAGACGTCCTGCGGCACCCGCAGCCCCCGCTCGCGGGCTGCCCGGATGACCCCGAGCGCCATCGGGTCGCTGCCGCACACGATGCCCGTGCAGCCCCGGTCCAGCAGGGCTCCGCCCGCCGCGTGGCCGCCCTCCACCGTGAACAGCGTGCGCTGGATCAGCCCCTCGGCCTCCGCCCCGGGCACGGCCGCGACGAAGCCCTGCTCCTTGCGTGCCGACGGGACGTAGCGCGTCGGCCCGATGGCGAGCCCGATGCGCCGGTGCCCGAGGTCCTCCAGGTGGCGGACGGCCATGTCCGCGGCCGCACGGTCGTCCGGGGAGACGAAGGGCGCGCTGATCCGCTCGTTGAAGCCGTTGATCAGTACGAACGGCACCCCGCGCGCTGCCAGTCGCTGGTAGCGCGCGGGGTCGGCCGCCGAGTCCGCGTGCAGGCCCGACAGGAACACGATGCCGGTGACCCCGCGTTCCTCCAGCTGCTCCACCAGTTCGTCCTCGGTGGCCCCGCCGGGCGTCTGCGTGCACAGCACCGGCGTGTAGCCGTGCCCGGCGAGCGCCTGCTCGATGACCTGGGCGAAGGCCGGGAAGATGGGGTTGGTGAGCTCCGGTATGAGCAGCCCGACGAGGCCGTTGCTGCGCCGCTTGAGCCGCACCGGCCGCTCGTAGCCCAGCAGGTCCATGGCGGCCAGCACCTTGTGCCGGGTGCCGGCCGCCACGCCGGATTTGCCGTTGAGGACGCGGCTGACGGTCGCCTCGCTGACCTGGGCCTGCGCGGCGATGTCGGTGAGCCGCAGCGGGGAGGTCACCCCTGCCACCACACCGCCGCGTCGGCCGGCAGGACCTCCGGGTCCGTGAGTTCCGTACTGGCCAGCAGCACCGTGCTGCCGGGCGCCGGGAGCCGGACGGGCTCGGGCGTCGTGTTCACGGTGCAGACGAAGCCGCCCCGGCGGAAGGCGAGTACGCCGGCCGGTGCCTCCAGCCACTGCACCGCGTCCCCGGCGCCGAGCTCGGCCCGCTCGCGGCGGATCCGCAGGGCGGTCCGGTACAGCTCCAGGGTGGAGGCGGGGTCGCCGGTCTGGGCGGCCACGCTCAGGCCGGCCCACTCGGCCGGCTGCGGCAGCCAGCTGCCGCCGCTGCCGAAGCCGTACGGTGCCTCGGACCCCGACCACGGCAGCGGGACCCGGCAGCCGTCGCGCAGCCCGTCCTGGCCGTTCTCCTTGAAGAAGGAGGGGTCCTGGCGCACCCCGTCCGGCAGGTCCAGCACCTCCGGGAGGCCGAGTTCCTCGCCCTGGTAGACGTACGCCGATCCGGGCAGGGCCAGCATCAGCAGCGCGGCCGCCCGCGCCCGGGCCAGGCCCTGCGCGCCGCCCCCGTAGCGCGTGACATGGCGTACGACGTCGTGGTTGGACAGCACCCAGGTGGTCGGGGCGCCGACCGGGCGCATCGCGTCGAGCGAGTCGTCGATGGACGCGCGCAGCGCCTCGGCGTCCCAACCGGTGTTCAGGTAGTGGAAGTTGAAGGCCTGGTGCAGCTCGTCGGGGCGCAGGTAGAGCGCCGTCCGGTCGGCGCTCGGCGTCCACGCCTCGGCGACGCCGATGCGGTCGCCGGCGTATTCGTCGAGGACGAGGCGCCAGGAGCGGTAGATCTCGTGGACCCCGTCCTGGTCGAAGAAGGGCAGCACCTGGTTGCCGAGCAGCTTGAGCTGCTCGTCGCGGCCGAGGTCGGGCAGGCCGGGAGCCTTGACCAGGCCGTGCGCGACGTCGATGCGGAAGCCGTCGGTGCCCAGGTCGAGCCAGAACCGCAGGATGGAGCGGAACTCGTCCTGGACGGCGGGGTGTTCCCAGTTGAAGTCGGGCTGCTCGGGGGCGAAGAGGTGCAGGTACCACTCCCCGTCGGCCACCCGGGTCCAGGCGGGCCCGCCGAAGATGGACTCCCAGTCGTTCGGCGGTTCGGCGCCGTCGGCCCCCCGGCCGGGGCGGAAGTGGAAGCGTTCGCGCAGCGGGGTGCCGGGGCCCTCGCGCAGCGCCTGCTTGAACCATTCGTGCTGGTCGGAGCAGTGGTTGGGGACCAGGTCCACGATGATGCGAAGGCCCAGGGCGTGGGCCTCGCGGATCACGGCGTCGGCGTCGTGCAGGGTGCCGAACATCGGGTCGATGGCCCGGTAGTCGGCGACGTCGTAGCCGGCGTCGGCCTGCGGGGAGGCGTAGAAGGGGCTGAGCCAGACGGCGTCGACCCCCAGTTCCTTGAGGTAGGGCAGGCGGCTGCGGACGCCTTCGAGGTCCCCCATGCCGTCCCCGTTGGAGTCGGCGAAGCTGCGCGGATAGACCTGGTAGATCACCGCTTCTCTCCACCAACCGGGCCGGGTGCCGGTCGGGGTGGCGAGTGCGTCGGCGAGGTGCTGGGTCATGTCGTCCTTGGAGAGGTCGGGCCGGGGGTGTGTGGGGGCGGGCGCGGGTGGTCAGCCCTTGGTTGCGCCTGCCGTCATCCCGGCGACGAGGTGACGCTGGGCGAAGACGAAGAAGAGTGCCGCGGGGATCGCGATGACGACCGAGGCGGCGGTCATCGGGCCCCAGTTGGCGGTGTACTGGGTGACGAAGGTCTGCAGTCCGCCGGCGAGGGTGAGGTTCTCGTCGCCGACCATGAAGGCGGAGGCGTACGCGACTTCGCCCCAGGCGGTGATGAAGGAGTAGAAGCCGGTGACGGCGAGGCCGGGCTTGGCCAGCGGCAGGATCAGCCGCCAGAAGGTGCCGAAGGGGTTGAGCCCGTCGACGCGGCCGGATTCGTCGATCTCCACCGGGATGGTGTCGAAGAAGCCCTTCATCATCCAGGCGCAGAACGGCACGGCGATGGTGAGGTACGTGACGATCAGCCCGAGCGGCTGGTTGAGCAGCCCCAGTTGTCCCATGAGGTTGTAGAGCGGGACGATCAGGATGGCCATCGGGAACATCTGCGTGATGAGCAGGGTCCACATCAGCGGCTTCATGCCGGGGAACTTGAACCGGCTGACCGCGTATCCGGTGGTGGCGGCGATGAACACCCCGAGGACGGTGGTGATGCCGGCGACCAGGACGGAGTTGCCGAACCAGGTGAAGAAGGAGGTCGACTCCACCAGGTAGCGGTAGTTCTCCAGGGTCGGGTCCTTCACGAAGTCCGTGCTGATGGCCTGCTTCGCGGGCTTGAGGGAGGTCAGCAGGACCCACAGCACCGGGAAGACTGCGATCACGGACGCGACGATCAGGGTGGCGTGCAGGGCGACGGAGGCGAGCGGGGCGCGGCGGCCCCGGGTGCCGGCCGTGGTCCTCGTGGACGTCGTGGTCACGGTCACCACACCTCTCCCTGCTTGCGCAGCGAGCGCCGGTAGACCAGCGCGAAGATCATGAGCAGCAGGAGGATCAGCACGCCCCAGGTGGCGGAGCCGGCGAAGTCGCGCGGGCTCTGCACGAAGGCCTCGCGGAAGGCCTGGGTCACGAGGATCTCGGTGGCGTCGCCGGGTCCGCCCCGGGTCAGCAGGAAGATCACCGGGAACATGTTGAAGGTCCAGATGGTGGAGAGCAGGATCACGGTCATGCTCACCGCGCGCAGCCCGGGCAGGGTGATGTGGCGGAACCGCTGCCAGGCGCCGGCTCCGTCCATCTCGGCGGCCTCGTAGAGCTCGCCGGGGATGGACTGGAGTCCGCCGAGCAGGGCGACCATCATGAAGGGGACGCCGAGCCAGACGTTGACGGCGATGACCGCGATCTTGGCCCAGGTCGGGTCGTCGAGCCACGGGACGGCGGAGATGCCGCCGCCTTCGAGGATCTTGTTGAGGATGCCGTTGTCGCGGTTGAAGAGGAACCGCCAGGCGAAGACGGAGACGAAGCCGGGGACGGCCCAGGGCAGGATGAGCGCCATCCGGTAGGCGGCGCGCCCTTTGAACTCCCGGTTGAGCATGTTGGCGAGGCCCAGGCCGAGCGTGAAGGTGATCGACACGCAGGCGACGGTCCAGATCACCGTCCACACCAGCCGCTGCAGGAACACCGGGTCGCTCAGCACGTCGGCGTAGTTGTCGAGTCCGACGAATTGGTACGTCGCCTCGATGTGGTTGGCGCCGATGGTGCGGCCGACGTTGCGCTCGTTGGCGTCGGTCAGCGACAGGTAGACGCCGCGGGCGAGCGGCCAGCCGATGATGACGCCGAGGACGAGCACCACGGGGGTGATCATCGTCCAGGCGTACCAGTGGGTGGAGAGGGCTCGCCTCAGTCCACCGCGCTTCCCGCTGTCAGTCCTGCGGCTCGGGCCGCGGGGGGCGGGGGGGGCCCCGGGCCGGGGCCCCCCCCGGGGGGGGTGGGGGCGCCAAGGATTGGCCCCGCCCATGGGCGCGCGCCCCAAAAGAAAAAACAACGGCCCCGAGCAAAGGGA
>NZ_JBHWVJ010000077.1:5233-34921 GCF_042736725.1 Streptomyces sp. NPDC060028
GGTTTGATCTTCGCCCTGGGTACCTTGTGGTTGTATATGCCCCGCCACACGCCACCGCGGTTCCTGGTGTCAGTCCTCCGCGTGGGGCCGGGGGCGTTGTCGTCGCCCGCGGCCTTCGCCACCGACTGGCTGGTGTGAGCAGCCATGTCAGTCGACCTGCCTATGCGCCGGCTCCGAAATGAACACACCATGTCCCTGTCTCATCGTAAATATGGCCGAGGCGGGCAATTCCAGTCCGTTTTGGCGCTCACGAACAATATGCCGGGCTTCGGACATAAAGTCGTGCCTGTGAAGCTTCGCTACAACTTCCGGGTATATCCGAGCGCACCGCAACGCCTTGCGTTGGCGCAGGCCTTCGGATGTGCCCGGGTGGTGTGGAACGACTGCCTTCGTGCACGCACGGTGGCCCACGAAGCGGGTCTGCCGTACGTCAAGTCGGCTGAGCTGTCCAAGTTGCACATCACTCGAGCCAAGCGCACCCGGGAACGTTCTTGGCTCGCCGATGTTTCGTCGGTGGCGCTTCAACAGTCTCTCCGGGATCTGGACGCCGCGTTCAAGAATTTCTTCGACTCCGCCAGAGGAAAGTCGAGGAGACGAAGAACTGCCCCGCCCCGGTACAAGTCGAAGAAGGACTCCCGACAGTCGATCCGTCTGACCAGAAGTGCCTTTTCCCTGACCGGCAGCGGCTGTGTGTACGTGGCAAAGGTCGGAGACCTGAAGGTGAAGTGGTCCCGTCCATTGCCCGCCGCACCCACGTCGCTGACCGTGGTCAAGGATTCCGCGGGTCGGTACTTCGCCAGCTTCGTCGTGGAGACCGAACCCGAGGTACTGCCCGAGACGGACGCCGAAGTCGGCATCGACCTCGGGCTGACCACCTTCGCCGTGCTCTCCGATGGCACCAAGATTTCCTCTCCGAAGTTCCTGCGCCGGGCGGAGAGAAAACTCAAGCACTCGCAGCGAGACCTGTCGCGGAAGGCAAAGGGCTCGAAGAACCAGGCGAAAGCCCGCATCAGACTCGCCAAACAGCACACCCAAGTCTGCGACCGGCGCCGGGACTGGCACCACAAGGAATCCACACGCCTCATCCGCGACAACCAAGCGGTGTACGTGGAGGACCTTGCGGTGTCCGCCCTTGCACGCACCAGACTGGCCAAGTCCGTGCACGACGCCGGATGGGCCTCTTTCGTCAACATGCTGGAGTACAAGGCCGCCAAGCACGGCAGACACTTCGGAAAGATCGGCCGCTTCGTGCCGACTTCCCAACTGTGCTCGACATGCGGACATAACGACGGCCCCAAACCCCTTCATATTCGTAAGTGGACCTGCCCCGAGTGCGAGACTGTCCACGATCGTGACGAGAATGCCGCCACCAACACCCTGGCCGCCGCACGGGCGGACAGGCTAAACGCCTGCGGAGCGTCGGTAGGACCGGGAGCGATCCCGGCACAGCGCGATGAAACAGGAGGCCGCCACGACGGTCACCCGACCGCTGCGGTAGTCCCCGGCCGCCACGCGGCCGGGGAGCACGTCAATTCCAGCCCTTGAGGATCTTGCGGAACTCGGTGCCGGCCGCCTTGGCGGCTTCCTCCGGGCTCGACGCCCCGGTGATCGCCTTGGTGTACTCCAGCTTCAGCGGCTCGAAGAGGGAGCCGTTCTCCGGGATCCAGGCGCGCTCGACGGCCTTGTCCACGGCCGGCTTGAAGAACGCCACCATCTCGCTGGCCTTGACGTCCGGCTGGTCGTAGGCGGCCGTGCGGGTGGGGAGCAGGCTCAGTTCCTTGGCGGACTGCACCTGGACCTCCTGGGAGGTCATGTACTCCACGAAGGCGTGCGCGGCGGTGCGGTTCTTGGAGCCGGCGTAGACCGCGAGGTCGTGGCCGCCCTGCGGGGCGCCCGCCTTGACCGAGCCGGCCGGGACGGCGGCGACGCCGAGGTTGGACTTGTCCTTGAACTGGTCGCCCGCGTAGCTGTCGGCGACCGCCCAGGGGCCGTTGATCATCATGGCGGCCTCTCCGGACTTGAAGGCCGTCTGCATGTTGGTCCAGCCGTCGGTGGCGTTGGTGATCGCCGCACCCGAGGTGACCAGGTCGCGGGCGGTCTTGAAGGCCTTGACGCCGGCCGCGTTGTCGACGGTGACCGTCTTGGTCTTGGCGTCGACCAGGTCGCCGCCCTCGCCGTAGATCAGCGGGAGGAACCAGTAGGAGTCGTCGCCGCGCAGGTAGAGACCGGCCTTGCCGGACTTGGCCTTGATCGCGGCGGCGACGGTCTTCAGCTCCTCCAGGGTCTTGGGGGGCTGCACACCGGCGTCGACGAGCATCTTCTTGTTGTAGAAGAGGCCGAGGGTGTCGATGACCTGCGGGACGGCGTAGGTCTTGCCGTCGAACTTGCCGCTGGCCGCGGCCTGCGCGAGGAACTCGGAGTCGACCTTCTTGGCGGTCTCGGCCGGGACCTCGTCCAGGTAGCCCAGCGAGGCGAAGTCGGCGACCCAGCCGACGTCGGCGCGGATCACGTCGGGGGCCTCGGAGCCGCTGCTGAAGGCGTTCTTGACCTTGTTCTGCGCGTCGCCGTACGGGACGTTGACGTACTTGACGGTCACCTTCGGGTGCTTGGCGGTGAACGCCTCGGCGATCTTCTGGAAGGACGCCTTTTCCGTGTCGTTCGAGGTGTCCCACCACGTGACCGTGCCGGAGAGCTCTCCGCCGGCCTTGGTGTCCTCGCCCGCGTCCTTGCCGTCACCGCCGCAAGCCGTCGCCGCGAGTGCCAGGGCCGCGACCAGCGCGGTGGCCGCTATGCCACGCCGCATATGAACTCCTTCGATGATCCCGGACGCGCCCTCGCGGTCCCGAGTTGCCAGGAACGTAACAAGCCTGAAAGCCGTCCGAAAGAGCTTGCGGCAATTTTCTGCAAGAGAAGCTGATCGTTACATCCGTGTGTCCGGACGGTTGCCGCAGCTTGCTGTTAGTTCGAAGAGTCTTCGACTGTCCGGGCCCGCAACCAGGGGGGGTGTACTCGCGTTGACCCCGATATGACCCACGAGCTGATGGCATCCCGGCTTGCAAGCGCTTCCAGCAACGCCACCGCAAGTGGCCGCTGGTGGCGCGATGCCGTCATCTATCAGGTGTACGTGCGGTCCTTCGCGGACAGCGACGGCGACGGCGTCGGGGACCTGCGCGGGGTGCGCGAGCGCCTCCCGCACCTGGCCCGGCTCGGGGTCGACGCGGTGTGGCTGACCCCCTTCTACGTGTCCCCGCAGGCGGACGGCGGCTACGACGTCGAGGACTACCGGGCCGTGGACCCCCTCTTCGGGGACCTCTCCGACGCCGACGAGCTCGTACGGGCGGCCCACGCGCTGGGCCTGCGGGTCATCGTGGACGTGGTGGCGAACCACACCTCCGAGCGGCACGCGTGGTTCCGCGCCGCCCTCGCCGGGGAGCCGGGGGCCCGGGAGCGCTACCTCTTCCGCCCGGGCCGCGGCGCGGACGGGGCCGCTCCGCCGAACGACTGGGAGTCCGTCTTCGGCGGGCCCGCCTGGACCCGGACCCCCGACGGCGACTGGTACCTGCACCTCTTCGCACCCCAGCAGCCCGACCTGAACTGGGACCACCCCGAGGTCGCCGCCGAGTTCTCCTCCGTCCTGCGCTTCTGGCTCGACCTCGGGGTCGACGGCTTCCGTGTCGACGTGGCCCACGGCATGGTCAAGGCCCCCGGGCTGCCGGACATCGGCCGCGGCGCGCAGGCCACCCTGATCGGCACCGAACCGCTCCCCTTCTTCGACCAGGACCGGGTCCATGAGATCCACCGCTCCTGGCGCCGGCTGCTGGACTCCTACGAGGGCGCCCGCATCGGGGTCGCCGAGGCCTGGGCCCCGACCTCGGAGCGGCTCGCCCTGTACGTACGGGCCGACGAGATGCACCAGGCCTTCAACTTCCGGTTCCTGAACTGCCCGTGGGACCCCGCCACGATGCGGACCGTCATCGACGAGTCCCTGGCCGCCACGGCCTCCGTCGGCGCCCCGACCACCTGGGTGCTGTCCAACCACGACGTCGTACGCCATGTCACGCGCTACGGGGGCGGCGCGCAGGGCCTGGCCCGGGCGCGGGCGGCCGCGCTGCTGATGCTGGCCCTGCCCGGATCGGCGTACGTCTACCAGGGCGAGGAACTCGGCCTCCCGGAGGTGGCGGACCTCCCCGACGGGGTGCGCCAGGACCCGGCCTTCCGCCGCACCGCGGGCCAGGACGGGCTGCGCGACGGGTGCCGGGTGCCGCTGCCCTGGTCCGGCACGGAGCCCCCGTACGGCTTCGGGCCGGCCGGGAGCTGGCTGCCGCAGCCCGCCGGCTGGGGCGCCCTCAGCGTGGCCGCGCAGACCGGCGACCCGCACTCCACCCTGGAGCTGTACCGCGCCGCGCTGGAGCTGCGGCGGGCGCTGCCGGGCCTGGGCGCTCCGGAGGCGGGGGTGGAGGCGGAGACTGAGGCGGCCCGGGCCGCCGACGAGCGGGGCGATGCCGGCGGCGAGCCCCCGCACCCCTGGGGGATGCGCTGGCTGGCCGCCCCGCCGGGCGTGCTCCTCTTCACCCGGCCCGGCTTCGGCTGCACCCTCAACACCCGCTGCACCGCCGTCGAACTGCCCGCGCCGGGACGCCCCGTACTCTCCAGCGCGCCGGTCGAGACGGACGGCCGCACGGTCGTGCTTCCCCCCGATTCGTGCACCTGGTGGGCTTTGTAGCGTGCGACCGGTACAGTCCAATCCCGTGACCGCACGGCTTGCCGACATCGCAGCCCAGGCGGGGGTCAGCGAAGCCACAGTCAGCCGCGTGCTCAACGGCAAGCCCGGTGTGGCCGCGGGCACCCGTGAGTCCGTGCTGGCCGCGCTCGACGTCCTCGGCTACGAACGGCCCGTACGGCTGCGCCAGCGCAGCGCGGGGCTCGTCGGCCTGATAACCCCCGAGCTGGACAACCCCATCTTCCCGGCGCTCGCCCAGGTCATCGGCCAGGCGCTGACCCGGCAGGGGTACACGCCGGTGCTGGCCACGCAGACCCCGGGCGGGTCCACCGAGGACGAGCTGACCGAGATGCTGGTCGACCGCGGGGTCTCGGGGATCATCTTCGTCTCCGGGCTGCACGCCGACACCACGGCCGACATGGGCCGCTACGACCAACTCCGGGGCCAGGGCGTCCCGTACGTACTCATCAACGGCTTCTCGGACAAGGTGCAGGCCCCCTTCGTCTCCCCCGACGACCGGGCCGCGATGCAGCTCGCGGTGACCCACCTGACCGCGCTCGGACACACCCGGATCGGTCTCGCGGTCGGGCCCAAGCGGTTCGTGCCCGTCGTGCGCAAGATCGAGGGCTTCCGGCTCGGCATGAAGGAGCGGCTCGGACTCGGCGAGGCCGAGATCGAGGAGCTGATCCAGCACTCCCTCTACACCCTGGAGGGCGGCCAGGCCGCCGCGTCCGCGCTGATCGCGCGCGGCTGTACGGCGGTGGTGTGCGCGAGCGACATGATGGCGCTCGGCGCGATCCGGGCGGCCCGGCAGCAGGGCCTGCGGGTTCCGCAGGACGTCTCGGTCGTCGGCTTCGACGACTCCCCGCTGATAGCGTTCACCGATCCGCCGCTGACCACCATCCGCCAGCCCGTGCAGGCCATGGGCCAGGCGGCGGTACGCACCCTGCTGGAGGAGATCGGCGGTACGCCGGCCCCGCACAGCGAGTTCGTCTTCCTGCCGGAGCTGGTGGTGCGCGGCTCCACGGCCTCCGGACCGCGGCAGCGCCAGGGCCCCTCCCGCCCCTGAAGGCCCCTCCGGCCCCACCGGCCCGTACGGGGGTGGGGGCTCCAGTAGTCCGCGAGGGGGAGAGGCTGCGCCGAAGACCGTCCCGAGGGATGATCGGAGGCGAGAAGGCATCTGGCAGACTCTTTTCCCATGGGTGAAGCGAGCGTGAAGACACTGGAAACCCGGACGGACGTCTCGTCACCCCCCGTGGCCGACAGTGAGGCCCGCCCGGGGGCAGCCGATGCCCAGGGCGGGTCCCTGCTGTCCCGGTTGCGCTCCCCCCGCCGGCCGCGGATCTGGTTCGAGGTACTGCTGATCGCGGTCAGCTACTGGACGTACTCGCTGATCCGCAACGCCGTGCCCGAGCAGAAGGCGGCGGCGCTCGCCAATGCCGACTGGCTGTGGAAGGTCGAGCGCACCCTCGGCATCGCCGTCGAGGAGAAGGTCAACCACGCCGTCAATTCGGTGACGTGGCTGATCGTGGGCATGAACTACTACTACGCCACGCTCCATTTCATCGTGACCATCGGCGTGCTGGTGTGGATCTACCGTTTCCATCCGGGTCGGTACGCGGCGACCCGGATGGTCCTCTTCGCCACCACGGGCGTGGCGCTGCTCGGCTACTACTTCTATCCGCTCGCACCGCCCCGGCTGATGAACGGGCAGGACTTCGTCGACACCGTGCTGGTCCACCACACGTGGGGCTCCATGGCCTCCGGGAACCTCAAGCACATGTCGAACCAGTACGCGGCCATGCCCTCGATGCACATAGGGTGGTCGCTCTGGTGCGGGCTGACGATCTTCGCGGTCGCCTCCGCTCCCTGGGCACGGATCCTCGGACTGCTCTACCCGGCGGCGACCCTGCTGGTGATCGTGTCCACCGCCAACCACTTCTGGCTCGACGCCGTGGGCGGCATGCTCTGCCTGGCCTTCGGCTACGCCGTCTCGCGCGCCTGGTACGGATCGCTCCCCCACCGGCTGCCGCGCGAGCCCGAGCACGAGGGCCGGCACCCGGTGGCCGCGGCCCTGCTGAACCGCTTCCAGCGCTGAGCTCCTTTCGTTCCTTCCACCTTCCGTCCTTCCGTCCTTCCTTTACGCCGACTCCCCCGCGCGGTGCGTGATGCGGCCGCCCGAGACGGTGAGCCGGACCGGAGCCTCGGCCAGCTCGTCCGGCGCGGCGGTGACCGGATCCAGGGCGAAGGCCGTCAGGTCCGCGCGGCAGCCGGGCGCGATCCGGCCCGCCACCCCTTCCTCACCGGCCGCGAGCGCGGCGCGCGAGGTCATGCCCTCCAGGGCCATCAGCCCGGTCAGGGCCCGCCCGGCCGCGGCCGCGCCGAGGGGACTGCGGGCGGTGGCCAGCACCTGGCGGGCGTCGTGGTGGGCGATGGGCCAGTCCGAGCCGAGCGCGAGCACCGCCCCGGCGTCGCGCAGGTCCCGGCAGCGCCAGGCGCGGGCCGCCCGCTCCTCCCCCAGCCGCTTCGACCATGCGTCGGTGCGGTCCGCCCGGGTGTAGGCGGCGTGCGGCGGCTGCATCGACGCGGCCACCCCGAGCGCGGCGAACCGCTTCAGCTGGTCGTCGGGGACGGTCTCGATGTGCTCGATGCGGTGCCGGGCCCGGGTCCCGGCCCGGCCGCCCAGCGCGGCGACGGTGTCGAGGACGTGCCGGACCGCCGCGTCACCGATGGCGTGGGTCGCGGTGGGCACCCCGGCCGCGTCCAGGACCCGTACGGCCTCGGAGTAGGCCGCGGGGTCGGGCCAGAAGGCGTCCGTGCCCTGGCCGTGGCAGTCGGCGTGCTCCAGCCAGGCGGTGCCGCCCTCCACGGTGCCGTCCATGAAGAACTTCACGCCACGGACCTGCCAGTGGCGGCCGGCCAGGCGCTGGAGCCCGATCAGCTCCGCGAGCTCGTCGGCGTCCGCCCCGGGCATGCACCACGGGGCCAGGCGCAGCCGCAGCGGCAGGTCCCCCTCGTACTCGACGGTGGCGAGCAGGGCCGGTACGTCCCCGTCGCCGAGGTCCATGACGTGGGCGCCGGTGAGCCCGGTGGCGGCCATGTCGCCGAGCAGCCCGACGAGGCGGGCGCGGCGCTCGACGGAGGTGGGCTTGGGGACCAGGGCGCCCACCAGGGCCATCGCGGCGTGCTCGACGAGGTGCCCGGTGGGGCGCCCCTCGGGGTCGCAGACGATCTCGGAGCGCTGGGCGAAGGCGCGGGGGCCGGTGATCCGGGCGGCGTGCAGGGCCGCGCCGCTCGCGAGGGCGGAGTGGCCGTCGTAGAGGCGCAGGAAGGCGGGGGCCCCGGCGAGGGCCTCCTCGATCAGGGCCCGGTCGACGGCCCGGCCGCCGAAGGCGTTGTGGTCGAGGCCGAAGCCGGCCACCCAGCCGCCGGGGCCCCGCTCGGCCGTGCGCAGGGCGGCGCGGAGCTGGTCGAGGTCCCGGACGGCGGAGAGGTCCGTGCCGGTGGCCATCTCGATCCCCCAGACGGGGTGGCTGTGGGCGTCGGTGAGGCCGGGGGTGAGGGTGGCGCCGCCGAGGTCGAGCACCTCGGTGCCCGGGCCGCGCCAGTCGCGTACGTCGCTCTCGTCGCCGACGGCCGTGATCAGGCCGTCGGTGACGGCTACCGCGCGGGCTTCGGGGCGGGCCGGGTCGAGGGTGCGGACGCGGGCGCCGGTGAGAACGGTGTCGGCAGCGGGCACGGCTCTGCTCCTTCGGGGGCGGGTGCGGTTGCGGTGGGGGCCGGGGTTTCGGTGGGGGGCTCTTCGGCGAAGCGGGCGTACACCTCGGGGCGGCGGGTCTTGAGCCGCTGGGCGAGGGCGAGGCCGGCGAGGAGGTAGCCGGCGGGGGCGGCGGCGGAGACGACGACGAAGGTGATGTCGGCGGTGCCGAGCGCTGCGCTGTGCAGCGTGGGGGCACTCGGGGGGCGCGGGGTACGTGGGGCGCTCGGCGTGCTCGGGGTGCTTTCGGGCAAGGCGGCGGGCCCTTCTGCTGCGGCAGAAACCTAAAGGCTTTCGGGTCGCGGCAATGTAGCCTCCGCTCTGGCGTACGGGAAGACCTGACGGCGGGAGAAACCGATGGCGCGGCCGCGCACCCCCCTGCTCGACCGGGAGCGGATCGCCGCGACCGCACTGCGACTGGTCGCGGAGCAGGGCGAGTTCAGCGTCCCGCAGGTCGCCCGCGCGCTCGGGGTGCAGACGGGCTCGGTGTATCACCACGTGGACGGCCGGGCGGGGGTGGTGGAGCTGATCCGCGAGCGGGTCTGCGCCGGCATCGACGGCGGCACGCTGGCCCTGGAGCCGTGGGACCGGGCGCTGGAGACCTGGGCGCGCTCCTACCGGGCCGCCTTCGCCGCCTACCCGCGGGCCATCCCGCTGCTGATGACCACCCCGGTCCGGGCCCCGGCGGTGCTCGCGCAGTACGAGCGCGCCGTCGCGCTGCTGCTGGGCGCCGGCTTCCGCACGGAGCAGGTGATGCCGCTGCTGACCGGGCTGGAGAACCTGGTCCTGGGCTCGGCCCTCGACCTGGCCGCCCCCGAGGCGATGTGGGAGCCGTCCCCGCAGACCCCCCTGCTGGCCGCAGCCCTGGCAACGGTCGGCGCGGCCCGCGCGGAGGCCGCCTTCGACCTGGGCCTGACGGCGTTCCTGAAACACGCGCAAACCCTGCGGGTCGGCGCGGAACCGGACGGCCCCCCGGCGCCGGAGCCGAGGCCGGCCCGGTCACGCACCACGCGCCGCTGACGTACCGCGGAACGCCGCCGGTCGGGCGGGCAGCGCGTGACATGCGTCACGGCATGCACGTCGGTGCGGCACGTCCCTCACGGGGCGTCACCTCGTCGACATTTCGATATTTGTCTGTTTTGGAATCGACATTCCCCTCTCCAGCGGGAACGGAATCCGCGGTACCGGTGCAGTAGCCCCCGATCGGCCTGGTCACGGCCCTTCCTGAACTCCCATCAGGCGGTTGCAGGAGTGATCGAATCGTGACCATGCACGATCACGGGCCCGTTTCAAGCCGCGCGTCGAATCCCCCGGGTGGGCGGGCGGCGGAGACTTGCCAGGCCGTCGGCGGGCTTTTAAGAATGGCGGCTCCTCCGGCGCCTTGCGGTGCGGGGCGCCGGAAGCTTCGCGATCATCGAATGAGGTCACGCATGCAGAAGCATCGGAAGAAGAAGCCCTTCAAGAAGATAGCCATCGCCGTCGGCGCGCTGGGAATCGCGGCTGTTCCCACCGCCGCCATGGCCTGCTGGGACACGCAGGACACGGGCAGCACCCGGGC
Source organism: Streptomyces sp. NPDC060028 (assembly GCF_042736725.1). Classification (NCBI taxonomy): domain Bacteria; kingdom Bacillati; phylum Actinomycetota; class Actinomycetes; order Kitasatosporales; family Streptomycetaceae; genus Streptomyces; species Streptomyces sp. NPDC060028. The sequence goes on from NZ_JBHWVJ010000077.1 coordinate 15,269, forward strand.
CGCGAGCCGGCATGAGAACCGCCCGTGGCAGGGCGCACCCTCGGCCACCGCGAGCTCCCAGGCACCCGTGACGCCCGTGACGCCCGTGGACGTCCAGCCCCCGAGCAGTCCCCCGGCCGCCTCCCCCAGCAGCCCCGCGGCGTCCGCGCAGCCGGTCGTACAGACCTCGCCGCCCCCGCAGCCGGCCAAGCCGCCGGTCGTCAGCGAGAAGCCGCAGGCGCCCGCGCCCCCGAAGCCCTCGGCCCCGGCCGCCTCCGCCGACGCCGCCGCGGTGCTCTCCCTCGTCAACCAGCAGCGCGCCGCCGCCGGGTGCTCGGCCCTCACCCTCAATGCCAAGCTCACGAAGGCCGCGCAGGACCACAGCGAGGACATGGCCGCCCACGGCAACATGTCCCACACGGGCTCCGACGGCTCCGACCCGGGCGGCCGCATCACCCGCGCCGGATACACGTGGAGCACCTACGGCGAGAACGTCGCCTACGGGTACAGCACTCCCGAGAAGGTCATGGAAGGCTGGATGAACAGCCCCGGCCACCGGGAGAACATCCTGAACTGCTCCTTCAAGGAGATCGGCATCGGCCTGGCGCAGCCGAACCACTACTGGACGCAGGACTTCGGCGCGACGCGCTGACCCGCCGCCGGGGCCGGGGCCAGGGCCGGGGCCAGGGCCAGGGCCGGGGCCAGGGCCGGGGCCAGGGCCGGGGCCGGGGCCGGGGCCGGGGGGGCCGAGCCCGCTCAGGCCCCGTAGAAGAGTTCGTCCACCACCGCGCGGGCGCGGCGGGTGATGCGGCGGTAGTCGTCCAGGACTTCGCCGACGCGGCCCGGGGCGTAGCCGAGGTAGCGGCCGACCGCCGCCAGTTCGCGGGCTTCCGAGGGGAAGGTGTCGCCGGCACGGCCGCGGACCAGCATGACCGCGTTGCGGACCCGGGTGGCGAGCACCCAGGCCTCGTCCAGGATCTGCGCCTCCTCGGTCGGGATCAGCCCGGCCGCCTGCGCCGCGGCCAGGGCCGGGCGGGTGCGGGTGGTGCGCAGGCCGGGTTCGGCCCAGGCGTGCCGCATCTGGATCAGCTGGACGGTCCACTCGACGTCGCTGAGGCCGCCCCGGCCCAGTTTGGTGTGCAGGGTCGGGTCGGCGCCGCGCGGCAGCCGCTCCGCCTCCATGCGGGCCTTGAGCCGGCGGATGTCCCGTACGGCGTCCTCGCCCAGGCCCTCCACCGGGTAGCGCAGCGGGTCGATGAGCTCGATGAAGCGGGCACCGAGCTCGATGTCGCCCGCGACCGGTTCGGCGCGCAGCAGGGCCTGGGACTCCCAGGTCATGGACCAGCGCCGGTAGTACGCGGCGTACGAGGCCAGGGTGCGCACCAGGGGTCCGGAGCGGCCCTCGGGCCGCAGATCGGCGTCGATGAGCAACGGCGGGTCGGCGGTGGGTACTTGGAGCAGCCTGCGCATCTCGGCGATGACGGCCTGGGCGGCCTTGGCGGCCTCCTGTTCGTCGACGCCCTCGCGGGGTTCGTGGACGAACAGCACGTCCGCGTCGGAGCCGTAGCCCAGTTCGTGCCCGCCGAAGCGGCCGACGCCGATGACGGCGAAGCGGGTGGGCAGGGTGTCGCCCCAGTGGCCCTGTACGGCGGCCCGCAGCGCTCCGGCGATGGTGACGGCGGTGAGGTCGGAGACGGCGCTGCCGACCCGGTCGACGAGGGCTCCGTGGTCCTCCTCGGCCGGGCTGTCCTCCGTACCGTAGGAGCCGATGATGTCGGCCGCGGCGGTGCGGAAGAGCTCGCGGCGGCGGACCCCGCGGGCGGCGGCGACGCCGGCTTCGGGGTGGGGGGCGCGGCCGACGGCGGCGAGCACCTCCTGCTCCAGGGCGTCGTGCGTACGGGGCGCCAGGCCTCCGGGGTCGCCGAGCAGGGCGACGGCCTCGGGGGCGCGCATCAGCAGGTCGGGGGCGAGGCGTCCGGCGGACAGGACGCGGGCCAGGTTCTCGGCGGCGGCGCCCTCGTCGCGCAGCAGCCGCAGGTACCAGGGGGTCTTGCCGAGGGCGTCGGAGACCTTGCGGAAGCCGAGCAGGCCGGCGTCGGGGTCGGCTGAGTCGGCGAACCAGCCGAGCAGGACGGGCAGCAGGGTGCGCTGGATGGCGGCCTTGCGGGTGACGCCGGAGGCGAGGGCCTCCAGGTGGCGCAGGGCCGCGGCCGGGTCGGCGTACCCGAGGGCTTCGAGGCGCTGGCCGGCGGCGCGCGGGGAGAGCCGGGTCTCGCCGGGGGTGAGCTGGGCGACGGCGTCGAGGAGCGGGCGGTAGAAGAGCTTCTCGTGCAGGCGGCGGACGACGGAGGCGTGCCGGCGCCAGGCCTTGTTGAGCTCGCTGACGGGTTCGGTGCGCAGGCCCAGCGAACGGCCCAGGCGGCGCAGGTCGTGCTCGTCCTCGGGGACGAGGTGGGTGCGGCGCAGCCGGTAGAGCTGGATGCGGTGCTCCATGGCGCGCAGGAAGCGGTACGCGTCGTGCAGTTGGGCGGCGTCGGCGCGCCCGACGTAGCCGCCGGCGGCGAGGGCGTGCAGGGCGTCGAGGGTGGTGCCGGAGTGCAGGGTGGCGTCGCTGCGGCCGTGCACGAGCTGGAGCAGCTGGACGGCGAACTCGACGTCGCGCAGGCCGCCGGGGCCCAGTTTGAGTTCGCGGTCGACCTGGGCGGCGGGGATGTTGTCGACGACGCGGCGGCGCATCTTCTGGACGTCGGCGACGAAGTTCTCGCGTTCGGCGGCCTGCCAGACGAGGGGGGTTATGGCTGCGACGTACTCGGCGCCGAGTGCCGCGTCGCCGGCGACGGCGCGGGCCTTGAGGAGGGCCTGGAACTCCCAGGTCTTGGCCCAGCGCTGGTAGTAGGCGAGGTGGGAGGCGAGGGTCCGCACGAGCGGACCGTTTCGGCCCTCGGGGCGGAGGTTGGCGTCGACGGGCCAGATGGTGCCCTCGACGGTGGTCTCGGAGCAGATCCGCATGAGGTGGGAAGCGAGGCGGGTGGCGGCCTGGATCGCCTTGCCCTCGTCGTGGCCGGGGGCGGCGTCCCCGACGAAGATCACGTCGACGTCGGACACGTAGTTCAGCTCGTTGCCGCCGCACTTGCCCATCGCGATGACGGCGAGGCGGCACTGGGCCGCGTCGGCGGGGGCGGCGGCGGAGGCGATGCGCAGGGCCGCGCGGAGGGTGGCGGTGGCGAGGTCGGCGAGCTCGGCGGCGGTCTGGGCGAGGTCTATGGTGCCGCAGACGTCCCGGGCGGCGATGGAGAGCAGGCAGCGCCGGTAGGCGACGCGCAGGTGGACCGGGTCGTGCGCGCCGGCCAGCCCGCGCTCGAACTCGGCGAGGCCGGGGTGCAGGTCGGTGGCCTCGTACGTCACCAGGGCCTGCCAGTCGCGCGGGTGGCGGGCGAGGTGGTCGCCGAGCGCCTCGGACGCGCCGAGTACGCCGAGCAGCCGGTCGCGCAGGGGTTTGGCGCTGACGAGCGTGTCGAGGAGCAGCGGCAGCTCCTCGGGGGCCTGTGCCTCGGCGAGCCGGACCAGCCCGAGGAGGGCGAGGTCGGGATCGGCGGTGGCCCCGAGGGCGTCGAGGAGCACCGGATCGGTGCGTACGGCGGCCAGCGCGTCGGCGTCGAGCAGCCGGGCCGCGCTGGAGGGATCGGTGAAGCCGCTGCGCAGCAGCCGGCTGAAGGTGCTGCTCCTGCGTCCCGGGACCGTCATCCCGCCGCCTCCCGCGTACGTCGCTGCCGCTGCTGCCGCCGCCAGTGGCGCTGGCGCTGTCCTGGCGCGTGTCTGTGGCGAGCCTAAGGCCTTTCGTACGGATCACGCCGGGGCGGGGGGCGCGGCAGGGCGGCCGCGGTCGGCGCGGCGGGCGTGACACGAGGGCCTGGGGCGGGTGTTCGGATCTTGGGGCCGTACCATGAGCTGGATTCTCGGATTATCAGATTATCCAAATACATATAACGGAATGGGGCCAGCTCCCCGCCCGCCACCCGGCCACGGAGGAGCCCATGCCCGCCCCCGACTCCCCGCGCCCCGACGCCCCCGGCCCGGCGGACCCGACCTGGCACCCCGACGCGGCCGGCCGGCTCCGGTACCCCGACCCGGCGGAGCAGGCGTGGCACCCCGGCGGGCACCCCGGCCCGGCGGGCCAGGGCCAGTACCCCGACCCGGCGGCCCAAGGGCGTTACCCCGACGCCCCGGACCCCGGACGCCACCCCGAGGCGCCGGGGCACGGCATGTACCCCGGCCCGGCGGGCCAGAGCCAGTACCCCGACCCGGCGGAGCAGGCGTGGCACCCCGGCGGCGTGAGCCCGGCGTGGCACCCCGACGCAGCCGGCCACGGCATGCACCCCGCCCCGGCGGGCCAGGGCTCCTGGCAGCCGGGCTCGCCCGACGGCTCCTGGCGGCCCGCCGCAGCGAGCCACGGCCGACAGCCCGGCCAGGCCGACCCCGGACGCTACCCCGACGCGGCGGGCCACGCCTCCCCGCCCCCCGGGCCGGCAGGCCACGGCTCCTGGCAGCCGGGCCCGTCCGGCCACGCCGCCCAACACCCGGGCCCGGTCGCCTACGACCCTCGGCACCCGGACCCGTCCGGCCACGCCGCCCAACACCCGGGCCCGGTCGGCCACGACCCCCGGCACCCCGGGCCGTCCGGCCACGACTCCCCCTACCCGGACCCCCACGGCCGGGCCGCGCAGTACCCCGGCCCGTCGGGCCACGACACCCCGCACCCCGGCCGGCCCTCCGCCGTCACACCCGCGGCCCCCGCCGCGCCCGGAGGCCGCCGCGCCGACCGGCGGGCCGCGGAGCGGGAGGCGTCGCGCGGCCGACGCGCGGGTGGGCGTACCGGCGCCGAAGGGGCCCGCGGAGCCGTGCCGTCGGGCAAGGCACGCGGCAGGAGGGCCCGGCTCGTCAAGGCCGTCGCCTTCTGCGCGGCCACCGCCGCCGGCAGCATGCTCGTACTCCGGGGCAACGAGGCCCTCGACAGCCTCGGCGCCCCCACCACCCCGCACGGCAGGCCCGCCGCGGCGGCCCCCGTCGACGCGCCGGACCCCGGCCGGGTGCTCCAGATCGTCGCGCACCCCGATGACGACCTCTACTTCATGAACCCGGACCTGCGCTACTCCATAGCCGCCGGCCACCCCGTCACCTCGGTCTACCTGACCTCCGGCGAAGCCGACGGCATCAACGCCGGCGCCGCCAAGGAGAAGTCCACCCCGCCGAACAAACCCGCCTACGCCGAGGCCCGCCAGAACGGCATCCGCGCCGCCTACGCCAAGATGGCCACCGGCGACCGCAGCAGCGCCTGGCAGCGCACCGTCGTCCCCACCAAGGGCGGCGGCCACGCCGAGGTCGACGTCCTCGTCGCGAAGCCCGAGGTCAACCTCGTCTGGCTGCAGATGCGCGAGGCCGGCACCGTCTACGACGAGGCCCCCGACAGCCTCCACGGCCTGTGGGACGGCAAGGTCCCCCGCCTGGAGTCGATGGTCGCCTCCGGCTCCCCGGTCAAGCAGAGGTTCGCGTACACGAAGGACCAGGTCGTCCAGACCCTCGTCGGCTTCCTCGCGCAGTACAAGCCGACGACGGTCCGCTCCCAGGACCCGACCCCGGGCCGGTTCCCGGACACCAAGCGGTACACCGACCACCAGGACCACTTCTACGGCGCCCGCTTCGTGCAGATGGCGCTGACCGCGTACGCGAAGGACGTCAAGGAACGCCCGCACTTCGCGGTGCAGAACTACGTCGGTTACTTCAACGGATCGCTCCCCAGCGCGCTGGACCCGGACGAGGCCAAGGAGAAGCTGGACATCCTGGACACCTACGCCTGGATCGACAAGCAGAACCACTGCGGCAGCGAGGCCGGCTGCGGTGACCTCAAGGTCGCCGACCACCCGGCGGGCAACCGGTGGACGGATTCCATCAACTACGCCCGCGGCACCAGCACCTCCTGGCTGACCTCCGACGCCCGGCACGGCCTGTGGGCCTTCAAGGTGCTCGACGGCCAGGTGGCCGTCTGGCACCGCGCCGGGCTGATCGGCGCCTGGAGCGGGCCGCGCCTGCTCCCCGGCACCGGCATGGACCAGGGCATCTCCACCGTCACGCTGAAGGACGGCCGGATCGCCGCCTTCGGCACCCGCACCTCCTTCGGCGCCAGGCCCGCGGACTACAAGCGCGAGGTCGTCTACACCGTCCAGAAGGGCCCGGGCTCCGAGGAGTTCGGGGAGTGGCAGTCCCTCGGCACGCCGGAGACCGCCGACGAGACCTGGACCTCCGACATCAGCGGGCCCGCCGTGTCCGTGGACGGCACCGGCCAGCTGGCGGCGTACGTGCGCGACGGCTCGTACGCGCTGCGCGGCCGGGTGCAGGCGGCGAACGGCAGCTGGGGCCCGTGGGAGAAGTACGGGGGCACCGACCTGCAGGGCACCCCGGCGACGGCGACCGACGGCGCCGGGCGGCGCATGGTGTTCGTGTCGACCACCAAGACGGTGCTGGGGTGGGCGCAGCCGAAGCCGGGCGCCCCGCTGGGCCCGGCGACGCCCACCGGGCTGCCGGACACCACGCTCCCCCTCACCGCGGAGGGCCGCGAGGGCGGGGTGCGGCTGTGGTTCCGCAAGCCGGGCTCGGGCAATGTCCGTACCGCACTGGTGACGGGCGACGGCGGGCTGAAGGTGAACAACCTCACCGACCTCGGCGGATTGCAGGGCTTCGGCTCGGTGACGGCGAGCGGGCACGTGCTCGCGGGCCGGTCGGCGGGCGGCCAACTGGGCTCGGACGTCGGGGGGGAGGGCCGGCCGTGGCAGCGCTCGCCGCTGATGTTCGTCGGCGCCCCTTCCTCCACGATGACGGGCAGGAACACGGTCAGCCTGGCGGTGGTGGGGCTCGACGCGCGGCTGTACGTGACCTCGTCGTCGGACGAGCCCGACGCGTATCTCGCGCCCTGGCTGCCGGTGGGCCCGCGCAACAACGCCCCGTAGCCGGTACGCCGGCAGCCGGTACGCCCGTAACCGGCTCGCCCGTAACCAACTCCCGCACGCCACACGCGCGGTCGCTTCCGGAAAATCCCGAGTCATCGGCGAAATCGGTGAAATCGGTGAACCAACTCCCCCGATTTCGCCTCTCACTGACTGCACAGCGGTTCTTCCTGTCCGGAACGACCTCAAGGCGTGACCGATGCCCGTTTCCCGCCGCCGCTTCCTCCTCGCGGCCGTGCTGCCCATGCTCACCGTGGGCGCCACCGGCGTGCTCGCCGTCGCCTCCGGCCAGCAGACGTCGGCCGAGGCCACCCAGACGCAGAACACGAACCCGGCCGACGCGCTGCCGGTGAGCACCACGGCCGGATCCGTCGTCCAGATCGTCGCCCACCCCGACGACGACCTGTTCTTCATGAACCCCGACCTCAGCCGCTCCCTCGTGGCGGGCAGCCCGGTCACCACCGTCTACCTCACCTCCGGCGAGGCCGACGGCCGCAACGAGGCCCAAGGCGCGGCGGCCAAGGACCCGGCCCAGCCGGCCGACCGCGCCCACTACGCGGAGGCCCGGCAGAACGGCATCCGCTCCGCCTACGCCCAGATGGCCACCGGCGACCGCACCAGCATGTGGAAGCGCACCGTCATGTCCACGGCCGGCGGCGGCCAGGCCGAGCTCGACGTGCTCATCGCCAAACCGCAGGTCAACCTCGTCTGGCTGGAGCTGCGCGAGGCCCGCAACCCCACCGGCGACAACCCCGACAGCCTGCGCGGCCTGTGGGACGGCCGGATACCGGCGCTGGGGCCCCAGCTGACCACCGGCACCCCGGTCAGGCAGCCGTTCACGTACACCAAGGACCAGGTGATACAGGCGGTGGCCGGACTCCTGGGGACGTACCGGCCGACGACGATACGGATACAGGACCCGGCCCCGGGGCGGTACGCCGACACCGGCAAGTACACCGACCACCAGGACCACATGTACGGGGCGCGGTTCGCGCAGGCCGCGACGGCGCGGTACGCGGCGCAGGTACCGGCCGGGGAGCGGCCGCGGTTCACCGTCCAGAACTACCTCGGGTACCACAACGGCACCCTCCCGCACGCGCTGGACCCGCAGACGGCCGAGGCGAAGATCGGCTACCTGAAGACGTACGCGTGGAACGACCGCGAGAACTACTGCGGCAGCCCCTCGGGCTGCGGCGACCGCAAGGTGGCGGGCAGCCCGACCGGCCGGAACTGGGCCCAGTCACTGCGCTACGCCCGCGGGGACAACGCGTCCTGGCTGGTCACGGGCGCGCCGGGCAACCTGTACGCCTTCTCCCCGCTGGACGGCCGGATGGCCGTCTGGCACCGCGGCCCCGGCACCGGCGCCACCTGGACCGGCCCGGCGCTGCTGCCCGGCACCGGCATCGACCCGGGCGCGACCACCGCCCGTTTCCCCGACGGGCGGGTGGCCGTCCTCGCCACCCGTACCGTCCTCGGGGAGCGGCCGCAGGACTACCGGCGCGAGATCGTGTACGCCGTCCAGTCCGCGCCCGGCGGGCCGTTCGAGCCGTGGCAGTCGCTGGGCACCCCCGAGACGGCCGACGCGGACGGCACCTCGGCCGTCAGCACCCCCTCGGCGGCGGTGACCCCGGACGGGCGCCTGGCCGTGTACGTCCGCGACGCGCACCGCACGCTGCGGGTCCGCGAGCAGCGGCCGGGCGGCGGCTGGGGCAACGACTGGGGGCGGCTCGGCGGGGAGGATCTGCAGAGCGATCCGGTGACGGCGACCGACGCCGCCGGGCGGCGCCACGTGTACGTCACCACCACCAAGTCGGTACTGGCCTGGATCTCCGCGGATCCGGCCGGCGCCGTCCAGGGCCCGTTCCCGACGGGGCTGCCCGCCACCACCGTCCCGCTGACGGCGGCGGCGGAGGGTGCGGGGGTCCGCCTCTACTTCCGGCGGCCCGACTCGGGGGTCGTGCGTACCGCCCTGGTCACGGCGGGCACCGCGACCGGGAAGCCGGCCGTCTCCAGCGTCACGGAGGCCGGCGGCCGGGCCGGCTACGGCGCGGTCGGCGTCGCGGGCCGGCTGCTGTCCGGGCGTGCGGACTCCGGCACCGTCAGCACGACCGGCCTCGGCGGGCCGCCTGCGTGGACGGAGTCCCGCATGCTCTTCGCCGGCGCCCCGGCCGGCGTACAGGAGGCGGGCGGCGAGACCACCACGGCCGTCCTGGGCCTGGACGCCGAACTCCACGTCGTCACCGCCCTGTCCCATCCCGCCCGTACCGTCTGGCACCGCGCGGTCCCCGACTCGGCCCGATAACTCCCTCAAGTGGCAAAGGCGTTGTGTTCGACCCTGCGTCTCGGCAGACTCGGGCCGGCCCGGTGATCACCATCGGCCCGACCTGCCACACGCTGCACATTTCCCACTTCGCATTTCACACTTCCCGGGAGGATCCAGCGCCGCGGTCGTGCCGAGGAGCCCGGCGGCCAGCGGCCAGCGGCCAGCGGCAGGGTCAGCGCCACCAGGACGGCCGAGCGGGTGGAGTTCGGGGCGGACGGCAAGGTGAAGACCTTCAACGCCCGCTTCGAGCAGGACCGCGACGACCGCAACGTCCTGACGGGCTCGCTGAGCCTGAGCGCCACCGCGACGCCGACGCCCACCCCGGTCAAGGCCACCGTGACCATCGCGGGCACCGGCAAGGCGCTCCTGCACGGCACGGTCACCTGCACCTCGCCGACCAGCGTGGACGTCAACGCCCAGTCACCCAGGTCACCGACACCGAGCTCCTGAAGGGCATCATCGCGGTCTCGGTCCCCTGCACCCCGGGCAAGCCGGTCGCCTGGCAGAGCGAGGCCTACCTCCCCTGGCAGCCGACTCCCGCCCTCCCGGCCTCCCTCTGCCCCGGGTCAGCCGCCGGTCAGGAGCTCCAGGATCTGATCGGAGCTCCAATGGCCTGCTGCGCCGGGGCAGTTCGAGAGGTAGTCGGCGACGGACCGCTCGTCCCAGGGCCCGGATTCCAGCAGGCCCGCCGCCAGGTACGTCACGTACGCGGCGGCGGGCTTGACCCACTCCACCTCGCGCATGGTCCACGGCGCCGTGAAGGTCAGCGCGGGGACGCCGTCCAGCACGCCGCAGCACACCAGGGTCTCGTACCGGCCGGGCCCCAACTCGTCGCGCCCCGACCGCAGGACCGTACCGAGGTCGACATCGCCACCGGGCTCCCGGTACATCTCCTGAGCCGCGATGTCGCAGAACTGCTGCGGTGTCACCAGATGGGCACGCGCCCGCATCCGCCCCGCCGCCGCGGGATCGTAGAACCCCCTGCCGCCCGTCCACACCGCGGACTCGGTGGCGAAGTACAGCCGCCCGGGCAACTCCACGGCCAGGGACCGCACCGGCGCCCGCCGGTCCCGACACCCGGGATAGCTCCGCCCGGCCCCCGGATGACTCCCCCCGCCGATGTACAACGCCAGCCGGTCCATGTGCATGTTCGACCCGTAGGACACATACCAGACCACCGCGGGCACCCCCCGCCCACCCCACCCCGCCTCCACCACCCGCACACCCCTCACCACCCCCACGATAGGCCGGGTAGACGAGCCCCCGCTCCCCGGCACGCGCCGTCCCCGGGTGACCGTGATGCGGCCGCCGGCCGCGCAACGGGCAGCAGACGTAAACGCGCGCCGCCACCAAGGCGAGGCAGAGGGCGACAAGGTGACGGCTCCGGAGCCCCCGTGCGTCTCACGAGTTTCAGCAGTTCAGAGCCTTGTAGACGTCGATGCGCCCCTGTCGGTCGGCTCGGCTCGGCTCGCGCTGCGACCCCGGCCCTAACTACACGGCAGTGGTACTAGCCTGTCCCGATGGGACTCGACATCACCGTGCTCATGGTCGACTGGGAGCACCTGGCGCGGATACCGGCGGACGACAGGGTGACCGTACTGGGCGACGCCGCCTGCCCCGACTTCTGCTGCGAGGCGTGCGAAGACGCCGACTACCCCGTGACGGGCGGCTGGGTGTGGCAGCGGCAGGTGTCCTGGTGCGCCGAGTACCGGTTCCACGGAACCACCGGTTCCTACGGCTGGCACCCCCGATTGGGCAATGCCTGGGAGGACGTCCGGACCTCGGTGGCGCCCGAACTGCGGGACGCCCTGGACCACTTCCTGCGCGGCCTGTTCTGGGACGACCCGGACGACCTCACGGCCGCCGCGGAGGAGGAACGGCCCGCCGCGCGCGGCTTCCCCGACGACCCCGCTCCGTGGCGCCCTCGGGTGCTCCTGCTCAGCGCCCCCGACGAGGTGTCGGAGCTGGTCCGCTCCTGGCAGGTGGCCGCGCCCCGGCTGGAGGAACTGCGCGGGCCCTTCGAAGCCGAGACCGCCGACTGGGCGGGCCGGCCCGCCAGCTTCGACGCCGCCGCAGCGCTGTTGCGCGAATGGGGCGACGTGGCCACGGAGGCCGGCGCCCGGCGATGGGGCCTGGTCGGTCTCCCCTTCTAGGTTTCGCGGGCGGTGTTCAGCGCGCTGGAGACCAGCAAGGCGAAGACTTCCTGGGCGACGCCGGCGTCGGGGCCGTGCGGCGGACCGACTTCAACACCCGTGTGTGGAAGCCCGCCCTCGTCGTGGCCGGGGTGCTCGAGGAGCCGAAGCCCGGTGAGTGCCGTGGACGGGGTGTACGAGACCTCGGATTCCGCGGCTCACAGACGGCCTAGGGGGAATGAGACGACTCCGGGCTGGCGGTCAGTGACCGCCAGCCCGGGATGTCGTACTCGGCCCGCAGGTCCCTGACCAGCCGCTACAGGACCGGGAGGTTCTTGCGGAGTTCGAAGGCCGTGACCTCCGAGCGGTATTCCTCCCACTCCTGCTTCTTGTTGCGCAGGAAGAAGTCGAAGACGTGTTCGCCGAGGGTTTCGGCGACCAGTTCGCTGCGTTCCATCAGGGAGATGGCCTCGCCGAGGTTTTGCGGGAGGGGTTCGATGCCCATCGCGCGGCGTTCGGCGTCGGAGAGGGCCCAGACGTCGTCGTCGGCGCCCGCCGGGAGTTCGTAGCCCTCCTCGATGCCCTTGAGGCCCGCCGCGAGGAGGACGGCGTACGTGAGGTACGGGTTGGCGCCGGAGTCGATCGAGCGGACCTCGACGCGCGAGGAGCCCGTCTTGCCCGGCTTGTACATCGGGACGCGGATCAGGGCCGAGCGGTTGTTGTGGCCCCAGCAGATGTACGAGGGGGCCTCGCCGCCGGAGCCGGCGGTGCGCGAGGAGCCGCCCCAGATGCGCTTGTAGGAGTTGACCCACTGGTTGGTGACCGCCGCCGTCTCCGCCGCGTGGCGCAGCAGGCCCGCGATGAAGGAGCGGCCGACCTTCGAGAGCTGGTACTCCGCGCCCGACTCGTAGAAGGCGTTGCGGTCGCCCTCGAAGAGGGAGAGGTGGGTGTGCATGCCCGAGCCGGGGTACTCGGAGAACGGCTTCGGCATGAAGGTGGCCTGGACGCCCTGCTCGAGGGCCACCTGCTTCATGACCAGGCGGAAGGTCATGATGTTGTCGGCCGTGGAGAGCGCGTCGGCGTAGCGGAGGTCGATCTCCTGCTGGCCGGGGGCGCCCTCGTGGTGGCTGAACTCCACCGAGATGCCCATGGATTCGAGCATGGTGATCGCCTGGCGGCGGAAGTCCATGCCGACGTTCTGCGGGGTGTGGTCGAAATACCCCGAGTTGTCCGCGGGCACCGGGCGGGAGCCGTCCAGCGGCTTGTCCTTCAGCAGGAAGAACTCGATCTCCGGGTGGGTGTAGAAGGTGAAGCCCAGGTCGGAGGTCTTGGCCAGGATGCGCTTGAGGACGTAGCGCGGGTCCGCGAAGGACGGCGAGCCGTCCGGCATCAGGATGTCGCAGAACATCCGGGCGGTCCCGGGGGCCTCGGCGCGCCACGGCAGTATCTGGAAGGTGCTCGGGTCCGGCTTGGCGATCATGTCGGACTCGTAGACCCGTGCGAAGCCCTCGATGGCGGAGCCGTCGAAGCCGATGCCCTCGTCGAAGGCCTGCTCCAGCTCCGCGGGCGCGACCGCGACGGACTTGAGGAAGCCCAATACGTCGGTGAACCACAGGCGCACGAAACGGATGTCGCGTTCCTCGAGCGTCCGGAGGACGAATTCCTGCTGCTTGTCCATACCTTCATCCTCGCAGTTCAGGCGGCCTGTGCACCACTGTCCCGGGGCTCGGGGGCACAGTCGGGCCGGCCCAGTATCGCCAGCGGTGGTTTCCGCCACATTACGCACCCCTCAAACCTCGTGGCACCCCCGCACTGACCTTGGGCCCGTCATGAGCATTACCATCGGCGCCCATGGGGGGCTGGGAGCAGGCCGAGGAGGTGCGCCACAGGCGTGCCACGGCTCGGCGTGCCGTTCCCCTGACGGGCCTCGGGCTGACGGCCCTCGGGCTGACGGCTCTTGGGGTGCTGCTCCTCGCCGCCGCGTTCCTGTGCGCCCGCCCGGGCGAGGCCCGTACGGATACGGCCGGGACGCACGCCGTCTGCGTGTCGCCGTACGACCTGCCCGGCTGCGGCCCCCACGCGCACGCGACCCCCGGCGTGCTGCCCGTCCCGCCTCCCGCCGTGGGCGTGGCGGGGACCGGCCCCGCACCGGCCGCCCGCCCCGCGCCCGCGGGGCGCGGCCGCCCGAGCGGGGCCCTCGCGCGCGCCCCCGACCTGTACGCCCTCCAAGTCCTGCGGACCTGACGGGTCCGGCGTCGCCGTCACACCTCTCCTCGAACCCCTCACCTCAGCAGAAGGAAACAGGGCACTATGGGCAGCCAGTCCAGCAGGAATGCAGACAACAACTCCCGTCAGTCGCGCATAGCCGAGATGCGCCGCGCCGACCAGTCACGCGACCGGCGCAACAAGGCCGTCGCGATCACCGTCTCGGCGGCCGTCGTCGCCGGACTCATCGGCTTCGGTGCGTGGGTGATGATCGACCAGCGGGACAAGAAGGACGCCGAGGCGGCGGCCCGCACGGCCCCGGTCAACGGCGAGCAGACCTGGGACGCCAAGAAGCTGGGCCGCAACCACGTCGAGACCCCCGTGAAGTACGAGATGAACCCGCCCGTCGGCGGGGACCACAGCCCCCGCTGGATGAACTGCAACGGCGACGTCTACAAGAACCCGATCCCCGAGGTGAACGCCGTGCACGCGCTGGAGCACGGCGCGGTCTGGGTGACGTACAACGAGAAGGCCGCCAAGGCCGACGTCGACAAGCTCGCCGGGACGGTGGGCAAGACTCCGTACACGCTGATGAGCCCGGACAAGGAGCAGGCCGGCGCGATCATGCTCAGCGCCTGGGGCAAGCAGCTGACCGTGGACAACGCGGCGGACCCCCGCGTGGCGCAGTTCTTCACCAAGTACGTGCAGGGCCCGCAGACCCCCGAGCCCGGCGCGGCCTGCACGAACGGGCTGGCCGAGAAGTGAGCCGTACGTACTGGGCCGCGGGCGCGGCCGTCGGCGCCGCGCTGCTGTTCGCCGTGGGGGCCACGGTCGCCACCGCGAGCGGCGGCGGCAGCGGCGCGGGTGGTTCCGGTACGTCGTCCCGCGCCCCGGGGCTCTACTCGCCGGACGCCGGCTTCGCCCGGGACATGGCGGTGCACCACCAGCAGGCGGTGGAGATGTCCTTCATCGTGCGCGACCGCACCAAGGACGAGGCGGTACGCGGCCTCGCGTACGACATCGCCAACACCCAGGCCAATCAGCGCGGCATGCTGCTGGGCTGGCTGGACCTGTGGGGGCTGCCGAAGGTGCTGGCCGACGAGCCGCCGATGTCCTGGATGGCGACCGGGGACGAGCACGCCGGACACGGGGACGGACACGGGGAGGGACACGGGAGCGGGGGCGGGGGCGGCACCGGGGCGCAGGGTGCCAGGCCCGGCGCGCTGATGCCCGGCATGGCCACCAAGGAGGAGCTCGCCCGGCTCGCCACCCTGGACGGCGGGGAGGCGGAGGTGTTCTACCTCCAGCTGATGACCGACCACCACAAGGGCGGCGTCGCCATGGCCCAGGGCTGCGCCACCCAGTGCGAGACCCCGGCGGAGCGGGCGCTGGCGCAGGGCATGGTGGCGGCGCAGCAGTCGGAGCTCACCCTGATGGCCGACATGCTGACCCAGCGCGGGGCGGCGCCGCGCGCCTGACCTGGCCGGACACCCGGGAACACGCCCGTACGGTCACCGGTGACGGTCACCCGTACGGGCGTGCGTTCGCCCGTCTGGAGTCGCGTGCGCCGAATGGCGCAACGACGATGGAGGCGCCGGGGCCGGCGCATCCGCGCCCGGTCGCCACGGCGCGTTCAGGAGGTTGACTCGATGACCACCGCCGGAGACATCATGCACCCCGGGGCCCAGTGGATCCCCGCCACCGAGACCCTGGACCGGGCCGCTCAGCTGATGAGCCGGCTCAATGTGGGCGCGCTGCCCATCAGCGACTCCACCGAACGGCTCTGCGGCATCCTGACCGACCGCGACATCGTGGTGGGCTGCGTGGCCAAGGGGCACGACCCGTCGAAGATCACGGCCGGTGAGATGGCCAAGGGCACCCCGCGCTGGATCGACGCGGACGCGGGCGTGGACGAGGTGCTGGAGGAGATGCAGAGCCACCAGATCCGCAGGCTCCCGGTGATCAAGGACAAGCGGCTGGTCGGCATGATCAGCGAGTCGGACCTGGCCCGGCACCTCTCGGAGGAGCAGATAGCGGGCTGGGCGGAGAAGGTCTACGCGAAGGGCTGACCCGGCCCCGTTCCAGGCCCAGGCCCCATCCCAGGGCCAGGACCCGGCCACTCGCGAGGCCCGGCTGCTGCTTCGAGGACCGCCCGTGCCACCTGGTGCGGGCGGTCCAGCATCACCAGGTGCCCCGCGGGCTCGGCGACCTCGAAGCGGGCGCCGAGCAGGTCGGCCAGGCCGGCCTGGCGGGCGAGCCAGCGCAGGGCGGAGCCGCGCGCGGAGCCGTCGTACCCGGCGAGGACGGTGGCGGGGACGGTCAGCGGGTGGGTCCGGCGCAGGCCCAGCACCTCGGCGGCCACGTCGAGGTAGCGGGAGTTCTCCAGCAGGGCCCCGCGCCAGACCCGGCCGGTGCGGTAGCAGCGGCGTACGAGGTCCCGCGCGGCCGGGTCGGCGCCGCCGGTGCGGGAGACCCGTACGGTGGCCCGCCGGGCCAGTGGTCCCAGCGCGGCCGGCAGCCCGGCGGCGGTCACCGCCCGGCCGGCCGCGCGGGCGGCGCCGGTGCGCAGCCCCGGGGGCAGCAGGACGCGCGGGGCCTCCTCCACGCTGCCGTCGACCAGCACCACGGCGGCGGTGCGCTCCGGGTACAGGCGGGCGAAGGCCTCGGCGTGGAACCCGGCGATGGAGTGCCCGGCCAGGGTCACCGGGCCGGGCAAGCCCAGCGCGTCCAGCAGCCCGGCGATCCGGTCGGCCTCCCCGGCGGCGCTCGGCGCCACGGCGGCCGGGCCGCTGAGGCCGTGTCCGGGGCGGTCGAAGCGGACGACGGTACGGCCCTCGGCGACGAGCAGCGCGGCGACGCGGTCCCAGTCGAACCAGGCCATGGCGAGCCCGGCACTGAGCACGGCCACCGGCCCCCGGCCCTCGACGACCACGTGCAGCGGGACCCCGCCCAGCCGGACGAACCCGCTCTCGGCCCTCACGTGCGGCGCTCCTTGTGCACGGAGTACGCGAGCAGCGCCAGCCACATCGCCACGAACAGCACCTGGAGCCGCTGTCCGGCGCCCAGCGCCCAGGTGCCGCGCCCGGCGGTGAAGAGTGCGATGGCGGACAGGGTCCAGGCGGTGGCGAGCAGTTCGAGGGCGACGAGCGCGGGGCCGTGGCGGGCGAGCGGGGCGAACCAGCCGTAGCGGCGGGCGGCGACCGTGAGGGCCACTATCCCGACGAGCGCGCCGGTCATGGCGAGGCTGCTGCTGACGGCGTGGGCCTGGTGGGTGGCGGGGACCAGTCCGGCGGTCTCCCGGGCGGCGCATTCGGGGTCCGCGGTGGGCGTGCAGCTCAGCGGCAGCCAGGCGTCGGCGGCGGTGGCCGCGCCGAAGAGGGTGACGCCGGCCCAGCCGGCGACGGCCCAGGGGCGGCGGGACTCGGCGCGCCGGACCAGTCTGAGCAGGGCCAGCGCGCCGCCGAGGAAGGCGAGGAGTCCGGCGGTGAAGTCGGTGGCCCGGAAGAGGCCGCCGAGCGGCTGGTCCTGGGCGGCGAGCTCACTGACGTACGTCTCGATGGGGTTGAGGCCGGTGGAGAGCACGACTTCGAGCACCCACGCGGTGTAGGCGGCGGCGCCGAGGCCGATGAGGACGGCAACCGGGGCACTGCCGTCGCGCGTTGTGCTGGACACAGTGGACATAGTGCGACTAATCCTAAACACGGCGGGGCCGCTCCTACGATCGGATACCCACCCCGGGTAGGGTTTCCCGCATGACGCGCCCCGCCCTGCGTACCGTGCGACGAGCTGTCCGGTGGCCCCGGCCGCTGCTGCTCGCCGCGCTGTTGCTGGGCATCGTGACCATGCACACGCTGGGTCACCCGGCGCAGGGGCACGCCATGGAGGACGCGCCCGCGGGCCATTCCGTTGCCCGGACCGCCGCCGCCGCCGCGCATGCGCCGGACCACGGCCAGGGTGCTTCCGGCACCCCCGGCACCCCCGGCACCGCCGCGGACGACACGACCGCCGGGGCACTCCTGTCCGGCATCGGCAACGGCCTCGGCACCGGCATGGACCCCATGTCGGTCTGTCTCGCCGTATTGGCCGCGCTCATCCTGCTGATCCTCGGAGCCGGACTGGCCGGCCCGCGCCGTGCCGCGCCGCTCGGGGGCGCGGCCCGCGCGCCGGGCCGGTCCGGCGGTCCCGACCCGCCGCCGCCCCGCGAACTCCTCACCCGGCTGGCGGTGCTGCGCGTATAGGACGGGTCCCGCTGCCGCCCCCGCATGCCCGCGGGGCGGCGGCAGACGGCGCCCGCCTGCCCGCACCACACAGTCACGAGGTGCTCCACCATGCGCTCGTTCCGCGCTCCCCACCACACCCCGCCCGCTCTGCCCACCCGCCGCGCCGTCCTCGGTGCCGCCGCGGCCGTCGCCGGGTCCGGGCTGCTCGCCGCGTGCTCCGGCGGCTCCGGCACGGCCGGCATGGACCACGGCTCCATGGACCACGGCGGGGCTCCCGCCGCGCCCGGCGGCTACGTCGACCCGGCCGGCCCCGAGGTACGGGCCGCCGAGGCCGCCCGCCGGGCCACCGGCCCGCTCACCGAGGTCCGGCTCACGGCCACCGCCACCGCGCTCGACCTCGGCGGCGGGTTGTCCGTCCGCTCGTGGGCGTACGGGGACAGGCTCCCCGGCCAGGAGGTACGGGCCACCGCGGGCGGGACCCTCGCCCTGACCCTGGCCAACCACCTCCCCGAGCCCACCTCCCTGCACTGGCACGGCCTGGCGCTGCGCAACGACATGGACGGGGCCCCGGGGCTGACCCGGCCGGACATCGCCCCGGGCGGCTCCTTCACGTACCGCTTCGCCGTCCCGCACCCGGGGACGTACTGGTTCCACCCGCACTCCGGGGTCCAGCAGGACCGCGGGCTGTACGCCCCGCTGATCGTCGAGGACCCGAAGGAGCCGCTCTCCTACGACAAGGAGTGGGTGGTGGTCCTGGACGACTGGCTCGACGGGGTCGACGGCTCCACCCCGGACGCCGTGCTCGCCGAGCTCCGCAAGGGCATGGGCGCGGGCATGGGCACGGGTTCGGGTGCGGGCGGCCACGCCGGGCACGGCTCCCGCCCCGCCCCCGCCCCGGGCGCCGGCGGCAGCCCCTCGCGCGTCCTCATGGGCGCGGACAGCGACGTCCTCGGCAAGGACGCGGGCGACGTCGCGTACCCCCACTACCTCGTCAACGGCCGCACCCCCGAGGACCCTTCGGTCTTCACCGCCCGCCCCGGCGAGCGGATCCGACTGCGGATCGTCAACGCGGGCGGGGACACCGCCTTCCGCGTCGCGCTGGGCGGACACGAGCTGACGGTCACCCACACCGACGGCTACCCGGTGGAGCACGTCACCGCCCGCTCCCTGCTCCTGGGCATGGGCGAGCGGTACGACGTCCTGGTCACCGCCGGGGACGGGGTGTTCCCGCTCACCGCGCTCGCGGAGGGCAAGGGCCGATCGGCGCTCGCGCTGCTGCGCACCGGTTCGGGTACGGCGCCCACCGCCGCGACCCGGCCCGCCGAGCTGTCCGGGCGGCCGCTGACGGCGGAGGGGCTGAAGGCCGCCGAACCGGTGGCGCTCGCCGCGCGCGAGCCGGACCGTACGGTGAGGATCAGGCTGACCGGCGGGATGGCCGCGTACGACTGGGCCTTCGACGGCAAGCCGTACGCGGCGGACCGGCGGCTCGCGGTGAAGGCGGGCGAGCGGGTCCGGCTGGAGTTCACCAACTCCACGGCGATGTGGCACCCGTTGCACCTGCACGGGCACACCTTCGCCCTCGGCCCGGGGTCCGCAGGCGCCCGCAAGGACACCGCGGTGATCCTGCCGACCCGTACCCTCACGGCGGACTTCGACGCCGACAACCCCGGGCTGTGGATGCTGCACTGCCACAACGTGTACCACTCGGCGGCCGGAATGATGACGGTCCTCGGCTACCAGCGCTAGTGTCCTGCGCCAGTAGTTGATCGTTAGTTGCTGTGTGACTTCTGCTGCTG
>NZ_JBHWVJ010000078.1:0-34611 GCF_042736725.1 Streptomyces sp. NPDC060028
GTGATCATCACCGCCTGAGGCGAGGTCCGACAGCGAGTTCTAAAACACGGCCTAGCCGTCCTCGGCGGTGGCTACATCGCGGCCGAGCTCGCAGAGGTGTTCGCCGCGGCCGGCAGCTCCGTCGTCATCGTCGAGAAGGAGGAACGCCTGCTCGGCCCCCAGGACGAGACGGTCGCCGCACGCTTCACCGAACTGGCCCGCTCCCGCTACGACCTCAGACTCGGCCGGGAGGTCACCGCCGTCGGCGGCCGGCCGGGCGAGCTGCGGCTGAGCCTCGACGACGCTTCGACGGTCGAGGCGGACATGCTGCTGGTCGCCGTGGGGCGCGTGCCCAACAGCGACCGCCTGAACCTCGACGCCGCGGGCGTCGCCGCCCGGGACGACGGCCGCATCGTCGTCGACGCGTACCAACGCACCACCGCGGACGGCGTTTTCGCGCTCGGCGACATCTGCACGCCGGTGCCGCTCAAGCACGTGGCCAACCGCGAGGCGCAGGCCGTCGCCCACAACCTCCGCCACCCGGACGACCTGATCGCGGCCGACCACGAACTGGTGCCCGCGGCAGTCTTCACCCGCCCCCGGATCGCCTCGGTCGGTGCCACCGGGCAGGACTGCCGGGACCGGGGCCTGGACGTCGTGGTCGGCGAGGCACGGTACGCGGACATCGCCTACGGCTGGGCGTTGGAGGACACCACCGGCTTCTGCAAGGTACTCGCCGAACGCGGCACCGGCCGTCTGCTCGGCGCCCACCTCATGGGCCCGCAGGCCCCCGCCCTCATCCAGCCCCTCGTCCTGGCGATGACCCTGGGCATCGACGCCACCACCCTCGCCAGGTCCCCGTACTGGATCCACCCGGCGCCCACCGAGCTCGTCGAGCAAGCGCTCCTCGACCTCGACCTGTGACGACGGGGCGGGTTCGGCGCCACGGGCACTGGGCCGTCGGGGGGCTACTGCTCCGCGAAGGGTTTCGAGAGACGTGATCGCGGCAAAGCGCCCCCTATGGTGCGAATCGGGTACACGATGATGACCGAGCAGGCCGGACCGCGCGAGCTGGTGTCCCACGTGGTGGGAGCGGAGAAAGCGGGATTCGACTTCTCCGTCATCTCCGACCACTCCTTCCCCTGGCTGGAATCCCAGGGCCACGCGCCCTACGCGTGGAGCGTCCTGGGCGCGGCGGCGCAGGCCACCTCCCGGATCCCGCTCATGACGTTCGTGACCTGCCCGACCTTCCGCTACCACCCCGCGGTCGTCGCGCAGAAGGCGGCGACGATGCAGATCCTCTCCCAGGGCAGGTTCCGCCTGGGGCTGGGCTCGGGGGAGAACCTGAACGAACACATCGTGGGTGGCGGCTGGCCGGCCGGCCACGTGCGCCTGGACATGCTGGAGGAGGCCGCCGACGTCATCCGGCGCATGTTCGCCGGGGAGAGCGTGAACCACCACGGCGCCCACTTCGACGTCGAGAACGCCAAGCTCTGGGACCTCCCCGACGAGCCGCCCCCGATCGGGATCGCCGTCTCCGGGCCCCGCTCCTGCGAGATCGCCGGCAGGTACGGCGACCTCGTGATCGCCACGGAGCCGAAGCCGGAGCTGCTGCAGGGGTTCGACGCGCACGGCGGCGCGGGCAAACCGCGCATCGGTCAGCTCCCCGTCTGCTACGACACCGACCGCGGCGCCGCCGTGGCCCGCGCGCACGCCCAGTTCCGCTGGGCGCTCGGCGGCTGGAAGGTCAACGCGGAACTCCCCGGCCCCGCCGGCTTCGACCAGGCTGCGCAGCACACCCGGCCCGAGGACGTCGCCGAGTCCATCCCGTGCGGAGACGACGTGGACGCCGTCGTCGAGGCGGTACGCCCGTACGCGGAGGCGGGATTCACCGAGGTCGCCCTCGTCCAGATCGGCGGCGACCAGCAGCAACCCTTCCTGGAATGGGCCGAGGCCAAACTCCTGCCCGCCCTGCGGAACCTGTGAGGGCCCCACCGACATGAACCGCGCCGCTCTCTTCGATGTCGACGGCACCCTCACGGACACCAACCATCTCCACGTCACCTCCTGGTGGGAAGCGCTGCGCCAGGGCGGCCACCAGGTCCCCATGCACGCCATCCACCGGGCCGTCGGCCTGCCCGGCGAAGACCTCCTCGACCACCTCCTGGACGAAAACCGCGACCGCACCGGCGACGACCGGATGAGCGCCGCCCACGACACCCTCTACGCCACGTACTTCGACCGGCTCCCCGCCCTGCACGCGGCTGCCGACCTCCTGCGGACCCTGGCGGGGGCCGGATGGAAGGTCCTCCTCGTCACCTCCGCCAAGGACAACGAACTGGGAGCCCTGCGCCGGGCCATCGACGCCGACGACGCCATCACCGACACCGCGACCTCCGACGACGTGGAGCGAGGCAAGCCCGCCCCCGACCCGCTGCTCCACGCCCTGGAGCTGGTACAAGTACCGCCGGGGCGTGCGGTGTTCGTCGGCGACACCGTCTGGGACATGAAGGCCGCGGTCCGGGCCGGCGTGGCCGGTGTCGCTCTGCTGTGCGGCGGAATCCCCCGCGGGGACCTGGAGGACGCGGGAGCCGCCGCCGTCTACCGGGATCCGGCCGACCTCCTGGCCCGCCTCGGTGACAGCCCGTTCTCCCGGGTGCCGGCCACGTGATCGGTGAATGAAGGGCCCGGGGCGGGGCAGGCGGAGTTCAGGCGGACAGCGAAACCGCCGGCACGACATACACAAGAGGACAGGCAGTCAATCCCTTTGCCGTCCTCTGTTGACCGGAGGAGTTGTTTTCGCGTGACTGAGCATGTGTGGAGTTACAAGTCGACCTCGGGCCACCTGGCCGGTGCCGAGCTGACCGGCTACAAGGTCGAGGCGACCGACGGCGGCATCGGCAAGGTGGACAAGCACTCCGACGAGGTCGGTGACGCCTACCTGGTCGTGGACACCGGGGTCTGGATCTTCGGCAAGGAGGTCATGCTGCCGGCGAGCACCGTCGTCAGCATCGACCCGGAGGCGCGGAGGATCTTCGTCGACCGAACCAAGGAGCAGATCAAGGATGCCCCCGAGTTCTACCGGGACAAGCACCTCGGCGACGCCACGTACCGGGAGGAGCTCGCCACCTACTACGGCAGCGGATACCCCTTCGGTCCCCCGCGCGTCTGACCGGTTCGAGACGGTGGGCCCGAACTCCCCGAGTTCGGGCCCACCGCTGATTGACGGCCGGACTTCGGGACACAAGCACGATGTGCTGAAATCACTCGCTGTAGCTCTCCTCGGTTCGCTGGCGGTGACCGCCGCCGGCGCCGCCGTCCTGGTCTCGCCCTGGTGGTCGGCCGCGGCCGTCCCCCTCCTCCTGCTCGCGCTGGTGGCCGTCCACGACCTCGTGCAACGGCGGCATTCCGTGCTGCGGAACTACCCGCTGCTCGGACACCTCCGCTTCGCGCTGGAGGCGCTGCGGCCGGAGCTCCAGCAGTACTTCATCGAGCGGAACTTCGACGGCCGTCCCTTCGACCGCGACACCCGCAGCATCGTCTACGAGCGGGCCAAGGGCACCGCGGCGGAGGAGCCGTTCGGCACCGAACTCGACCTCTACCGGCCCGGCAGCGAATACCTCGTCCCCTCCATGGCTCCCCGGCCCGTACGCACCGACCCGCCCCGGGTCCGGATCGGCGGCCCCGACTGCACCCGGCCCTACGACATGGCCCTGCTCAACGTCTCGGCGATGAGCTTCGGCTCGCTGTCGGCCCCTGCCGTCATCGCCCTCAACACCGGCGCGGAACTGGGCGGCTTCGCCCACGACACTGGCGAGGGCGGCCTGTCGGAACACCACCTGCGCCCGGGCGGGGACCTGATCTGGGAGATCGGCACCGGATACTTCGGCTGCAGGACGGACGACGGCAACTTCGACGAGCGGCAGTTCGCCGAGAAGGCGGCCCACGAGCAGGTCAAGTGCGTGTCGCTGAAGATCAGCCAGGGCGCCAAGCCCGGCATCGGAGGCGTACTGCCGGGTGCCAAGGTGAACGCGGAGATCGCGAAGGTCCGCGGTGTCCCGCAGGGGCGGACCGTCATTTCGCCGCCCTACCACCGCGTGTACTCCACACCGCGCGAGCTGGTGCGCTTCCTGGCCCGGATGCGCGAGCTCGCCGACGGCAAGCCCGTCGGGTTCAAGCTGTGCGTCGGATCGCGCCGCCAGTTCCTCGCCGTGTGCAAGGCCATGCTGGAGGAGGGCAGCACACCGGACTTCATCGTCGTCGACGGTGCGGAGGGCGGTACGGGCGCGGCGCCGCTGGAGTTCGCGGACAATGTCGGCCTGCCGCTCGGCGAGGGTCTGATGACCGTGCACAACGCCCTCGTGGGCGCCGGGCTGCGCGACCGCATCCGGATCGGGGCCGGCGGCAAGGTCGCCACCGGCAGCGACCTCGTCAAACGCCTGCTCCAGGGAGCCGACTACACCAACGCCGCCCGCGCCATGATGTTCGCGATCGGCTGCATCCAGGCCCAGCGCTGCCACACCAACACCTGTCCCGTCGGGGTCGCCACCCAGGACGAGCGGCGCGCCCGCGCCCTCGACGTCCCCGACAAGTCGCAGCGCGTACGGCGCTACCAGCAGGCCACGGTCAAGAGCGCCCTGCAGATCATGGCGTCGATGGGAGTCGACGACCCGCGCGGGCTGCGACCCCACATGCTCCTCCAGCGGGTGGACCCGCACACCGTGCGCTCCTACGCCGAACTCCACACCTGGCTCACCCCCGGACAACTGCTCGCATCGGCGCCCGCCGACTGGGCATCCGACTGGCGGGCGGCCGACCCGGACCGCTTCACCCACTGAACCAGGCACCCGCACCGAGGGGGCCGCACCGGACCGAAAGGCACTTCCCGTGGCACGCACCGTCGCCCAAGTCATCGTCGAGGCACTCAAGGAACTGGGCGTCCAGCACGTCTTCGGAGTCGTCGGAGACGCCCTGAACCCGCTGACCGACGCGATCCGCACCACGGACGACGTGGACTGGGTCGGCTGCCGGCACGAGGAGGCGGCGGCCTTCGCCGCCGGAGCGCAGTCCCAGCTCTCGGGCACCCTCGGGGTGTGCATGGGTACGGTGGGACCGGGCTCCGTACACCTCCTCAACGGGCTCTACGACGCGGCCAAGAGCCGCACACCGGTGCTCGCGATCTGCGGGCAGGTGCCCCTTGCCGAGATCGGCAGCGACTACTTCCAGGAAGTCGACAACGACCTGCTCTTCCGGGACGTGGCCGTCTACCGTGCCACCGTCACCTCCCCGGACCAGATGCCCCGCATGCTGGAGTCCGCCGTACGCGCCGCCGTCAGCCAAGGCGGAGTGGCCGTCCTGACCGTGCCCGGAGACCTCGGTGACCAGGAGCTGGGCGAGGACCGTCCCGCCCGCTTCGCCCTCGACCGCGCCGTAACCCGCCCCGACGACCCCGCCCTCGCCGAGGCCGCCGAACTCCTGAACAGCGCCCCCCGCGTCACCCTGCTCGTGGGCCGCGGAGCCCGCGACGCCCGCACCGAGGTGCTGCGTACCGCAGAGCTGCTCGCCGCCCCCATGGTGCTCACCCTCAAGGCGAAGGAGGGCTTCGAGGAAGACAACGCCTTCCAGGTGGGGCAGACCGGCCTCATCGGCAACCCCGCGGCCTCCCACGCGCTCGAACACGGCGACGCGCTCCTCATGCTGGGCACGGACTTCCCCTACCGCGACTGGTACCCGAAGGGCTGCAAGGTGGTCCAGATCGACACCCGCGAGGAGCACCTGGGACGCCGGGTGCCCGTGGACGTGGGGCTGGCCGGGGACGTGGGGGCGACGCTGAGGGCCCTGCTGCCGCTCCTGGAGGAGGCACCGGACCGGTCCCACCTGGAGGATGCGCGCGATCGTTTCGCGCACTGGCAGGAAGGACAGCAGCGCCTGGCCGACCCGGCCCACGAGGGCCGCTGGACCGGCAAGCTGCGGGCGGCACTGGACAACAGGGACCACGAGATCCGCCCCGAAGCCCTGGCCGCCGCAGTGGACGCGTACGCCGCCGACGACGCCGTCTTCACCTCCGACACCGGCATGGCCACCGTCTGGCTCTCCCGCTTCGTCACCATGCGCGGCAGCCGGCGCCTGATCGGCTCGTACAACCTCGGATCGATGGCCAACGCCATGCCCCAGGCCCTCGGGGCACAGCTCTGGGCGCCCGACCGCCAGATCGTCGCCTTCTGCGGCGACGGCGGCCTGAGCATGCTGCTCGGCGACCTCATGACGATCAAGACGCACCGGCTGCCGGTGAAGCTCGTCGTCTTCGACAACCGCCGCCTGGGCATGGTCAAACTCGAACAGGAGCAGGCCGGCCTGCCCGAGTTCGGCACGGAACTCGACAACCCCGACTTCGCCGCGGTCGCCACCGCACTCGGCCTCACCGGCATCCGCGTCACCGACCCGGCCGAGCTCCACGACAGCGTCCGCAGGGCGCTGGAAACCCCCGGCCCGGTCCTGCTGGACGTCCTGACCAACCCGCAGGAGGTGGCCGTGCCCGGAAAGCCGACCGTGAGCCAGGGGTGGGGCTTCGCCATCGCCAAGGTCAAGGAGATCCTTCCGAGCCGGGAGGGCTGACCGGTGCGCCCGCCGTGCCCGGTGCGCGGCGGGCTCCGGAGCATGAGGCGGCCGCCCCGGGGCAGGTGCGGCCGTACGGGACGACGTGCCAGGGAGGCGTCATGCCGGATGTCAGCGGGGCCGGACGGGACGAGACCGTGGAGGAACGCGCGGACCGGCAGTGGCAGGAGCTCATCCAGGAGATCCGCGTCGCCCAGACCGGAGTCCAGATCCTCTTCGGCTTCCTGCTCACGGTCGCCTTCACGCCCACCTTCCACGGACTCGCGCAGACCGACAAGACGATCTACATCGTGACCGTGGTGCTGGGCTCGCTCGCGACGGGCGCGCTCATCGGCCCCGTCGCCTTCCACCGCATCGTCTCGGGCCGACGGATCAAACCCGAGGCCGTCGCGTGGGCCGCGCGCCTGACCTTCACGGGCCTCGTCCTGCTGCTGGCCACCTGTACCGCGGCCCTCTTCCTCGTGCTGCGGGTCGCGACCCACAACGCCCTCGCGCCGTGGCTCGTGGGAGGCGTACTGGCCTGGTACCTGCTGTGCTGGTTCGCGCTGCCCCTGTGGGCGCGGATCCGCTACACCGCCGAATACTGACCGAGTTTGCGTCGAGGGCGTCCGGGAAAACGCGGCAGCATGTCGCAACCCATGGAGCAGGCGCAGACCATTACTACTAAAGTGCCGGCGCGGTTGGACCGGCTGCCCTGGTCCCGGTGGCACTGGATGATCGTGATCGGGCTGGGCACGGTATGGATCCTGGACGGCCTCGAAGTCACCGTCGTGGGCAGCATCGCGAGCCGGATCTCCGAAGACGGCAGCGGACTCGCGATCACCGACACCCAGGTCACGGGGACGGCGGCCGCCCTGTACGTGGCGGGTGCCTGCGCGGGAGCGCTGTTCTTCGGCCGGCTCACCGACCTGTACGGGCGCAAAAAGCTGTTCATGATCACGCTCGGCGTCTACCTGGCGGCGACGGCGCTGACGGCCGTGTCCTTCTCCGCCTGGTGGTTCTTCCTCTTCCGCTTCCTCACCGGCTTCGGCATCGGCGGCGAGTACGCCGCCATCAACTCGGCGATCGACGAACTGATCCCGAGCAGGTTCCGCGGCCGTGTCGACCTCATCATCAACGGAAGCTTCTGGATCGGCGCCGTCGCGGGCGCCCTCCTGTCGGTCGTCGCCCTGAACACCGAGATCTTCCCGGAATCGGTGGGCTGGCGGCTGACGTTCGGCCTGGGGGTCGTGCTCGGCCTGGTCATCCTGCTGGTGCGGCGCCACGTGCCCGAAAGCCCCCGCTGGATGATGATCCACGGCCGGGCCGAGGAGGCGGAGGCGCTGGTCTCGGACGTGGAGCGGCAGGTCGAAGCGGAGAAGGACCTGCGGCTGCCCGATCCGGAGCAGGGCATCACGGTCACCCAGCGCCACAGCACCGGCTTCGGCGAGATCGCGAGGACGGTGTTCCGCTCCTATCCGCGCCGGGCCGTCCTCGGCCTGTCCCTCTTCGTCGGACAGGCCTTCCTGTACAACGCGATCACCTTCGGCTTCGGTTCCATCCTCGTCACCTTCTTCCACGTCTCCAGCGGGGTGACCGGCTACTACTTCGCCGTCGTGGCCTTCTTGAACTTCCTCGGCCCGCTCCTGCTGGGGCGCCTGTTCGACACCGTCGGGCGCCGGCCGATGATCGCGGGCACGTACATGCTCTCCGGCGTGCTGCTCTTCGCCACCGCATGGCTCTTCGGCGCCGGCCGGCTGAATGCCGTGACCATGACCGCCTGCTGGTGTGTCGTGCTCTTCTTCGCCTCGGCGGGAGCCAGCTCGGCCTACCTGACCGTCAGCGAGATCTTCCCGATGGAGACCCGGGCGATGGCGATCGCCTTCTTCTACGCCGTCGGCACGGCGGCGGGCGGCATCTCGGGCCCCCTGCTCTTCGCGAACCTGACCTCCACCGGGGTGGTGTCCGACGCGGTGCTCGCCTTCTGCGTCGGCGCCGCGCTGATGGTGGCGGCCGGACTGGTGGCCGTCTTCTACGCCGTCGCCGCCGAGGGCCGGTCCCTGGAACAGATCGCCACCCCGCTCTCCGCCCGGTCCTCCGCCGACCCTGCTTGAGGCCACGTTCGGCGGGGCAGGCGCGTAGCACGGGGGCGCGACGGGAACGGCTCCTGCCCCCGCCTCGCCCCGTACGCCAGTGAACCCCCGAGCCGATGAACCGCGAGGTGACCCACATGGACCGGACCAGCGAACCGCAACCCGATGGCCCCGGGCCCACGCCGAGGAAGCCGGATCCGGTACCCCGCGATCCGCAGCCCGCGGCTCCCGCTCCCAAACCCCATGACCCCCGTCCGGCTCCCGACCAGCCCTCGCCCAGCGAGCGGCCCGTGGTGCCGGAACCCCCTGACTGAGGGGAGCACCGAGGGGAGCGGCGTCATGGACCTCAGGCCGGGTGGCCCGGCGAGAGGTCCAGGACGTCGCTGAGGAGCAGCAGCGGTGGCCGTACCCGGCCGGGAGGGCTCTGCTCGACGGGCGAGAGCAGGAATCCGACGTGGTCCCCGCCGTCGACCTGTCCCTCGACCCGGCCGAGGAACCAGGCGCAGGCGTCCTCCAGAACCGGAGCGGCCCCGCGGTCCGGGTCGGCCGGCCACCGCCAGGCGATGTGCTCGAATTTGTCGATGTCGTCCCCGGACCGGCTGCCGAAGAGTTCCGCCGCGTCCTTCTGATCGCCCCGCAGCGCGTGCACCGCGAGGTGGGACGCGTCGCGTGCGATCCGGTACGTACGGTTGGCCTTGGAGAGCCACACCATGAAGCGCGGCGGATCGATCGAGCACTGGGAGGCGAAGCCCACCAGGCAGCCGGCCCGCTCGTTCCCGGCCGCCGCCGTCACCAGATACATCGGATAGTCGAGTACGTCGGTGAACGCGTCCAGCTCTCCCACGATCAGGCCCCTGCCTCTATGGCGTGCGCGTCCTGGGCAACGCTATCGCGCGCTCAGGTGTCGAGCAGCCGGTTGATCAGCGAGCGGTAGGCCCGCAGGGCCTGCCTCAGGTCCTCGGTGGCCACCTGTTCACCGCGGTCCCACTGCTTCTCCAGCCCGCTCCGGTGTTCCGAAAGGGTGCCGGCGAACGTCTGCATGACCTCCGCCACCAGAGTGTCCGCGGCCCGGACCGCCTCCTGCGGGTCGTCCACGAACCGGCCCTGGATCTCGCTCCACGTGGTGCGGTAGCGCTCCGCCTCCGCGGCGTCCAGCAGCGGTTCCTCCTCGTCCTCGGATCCTCGACCCGGGGCCGCGTCCCGGGCGGGCCGGTCCGCGAAGGTTTCTTCCGTCGCGTCGCCGGTGTCCCTCTCCTCGCCGGTGTCCATGTCCTCGCCGCTGTCCATGGCGCTCCTGGTCTCCATGGCGTCTTGGCTGTCCATGGCGTCGCCGGTCTGCGTCACCTCGTGCCGCTCGCCCGTGGCCTCGCCCGGGTAGACGGCCGGGTCCCGGTCCCCGGTCCGCGACGCGGGGTGTGCGATGTCCTCCGTCGTCGGGACAGGCTCGGTCGCCCGCCCCTCCTGCTCCTCGTGGTTCTGCATGTCATCGGCTCCTCTGGTCGGAGAGCAGCGCCTCGAACAGGGTGCGGTAGTGCACCATCGCCCCGCGCAGCTCCTCTGTCGTCGCCTCTCCCGCACCGCTGCGCACCTTGGCCGCGTGGGCGGCCCGGTAGTGCTCCAGCGTGCTGCCGTGCTCCACCGAGAGGTCCCGCACCTGCCCCTGGTACCCGTCGGTGGGATAGCCGCGCTCACCCATCAGCCGGGTCACCAGCTCGTCGGCCTCGGCGACGCACCGTTCCGGCTGGTCCACGAACTGCTGCTGCACGCCGGACCACTCGTCCGCGTACTCGTGCCTGCGCTCGGGCGACAGCTCCTTGATGTCGAGCTGGTCGTGCCGCTCCTCACGGGCACGCAGTTCCCGCTCGGCGGAGCGCTTGTCGCCCTCTTCCTCGACCGTGCGCTCGTACTCCGGCCCGAACCGTTCACGCAGGTGGCGACGTCGGGCCAGGGTCCACAGCAGTGCCGTGAGCGCGAGCACCACCACCGCCGCCACGACGATGACGGCTATCAGCGAATTGGTTGACATCTCTGGCCTCCGTCCGGGGGGCTCTTCGTACCCGTTGACGCGGCTGCCCCCGTGGGCGCCGGGGAAACCCGTACGGGCGGCCCCGCACACCCCGGGGTTTGAACTCACCGCCATCGAGCAGGCGCCCTGTGCAGCAGACCCGAGAGCAGGAGGGACGTGGCATGGCCGCGGACAAGCAGGAGAACCAGGACGTCGTCGCCGTGATCCTCAAGGACCACCGCACCATGGAGGACCTGTTTCGCCGGATGCGCAGTGTGGAGGCGGACCGGGCGGACGCCCGCGCGAAGTTCTCCGCCCTCCTCATCGCGCACGGCGAGGCCGAGGAAACCGAGGTCTACGGCGCCCTGAAGAGGTTCAAGGACGTCGACAACGAAGAGGTCGAGCACGGCGCCGAGGAGCACGCCGAGGGCAACGAGGCGCTCCTCGCGCTGCTCGAAGTGTCCGAGGTGGGCTCCGACGAGTGGGACGAGCGCCTGGAGGCCCTGGCCAAGGCGGTCTCCCACCACCTCGACGAGGAGGAACGGACGATCCTGAACGACGCCCGGGAGAACGTCCCCGACGAGCGCAGGGCCGAGCTCGGGGCGGCGTTCCTGCGGGAGCGGGAACGGCAGCTCGCCGCCGACTGCGGCAGCATCGAGAACGTGCGCGCAGTCGTACGGGGATGACGGCGACCGCAGAGGTGGCGGGGGCCGCACAGGAGCCGGACCGCCCGTCGGGCGGCGCCGGCCGGGACGGCGAGACGCGCAGGACCGTGTGGGTGGCCCTCGCCGCCAATCTCGTCATCTGCGTGGCCAAGGGCATCGGAGGGGTCGTGGCGGCCTCCCCGGCGCTTTTGTCGGAGGCGGCCCACTCGATCGCGGACAGCCTCAACGAGGTCTTCCTGCTGGCCTCCCTCAAGCGCAGCCGGCGCCCCGCGGACGCCCGCCACCCCTTCGGCTACGGCATGGAGCGCTTCTTCTGGTCCCTCCTCGCGGCCGTAGGCATCTTCGTCACCGGCGGCTGCTTCTCGGTCTTCCAGGGCATCGAGGCGTTGCGCTCCGGCGGGTCCGAATCCCGCCACGGATACGTCATCGGCCTGGTCGTCCTCGTCGTCGCGCTGGCTGCCGAGGGGGCCTCGCTCGCCAGGGCACTGCTCCAGGTCCGCCGCGCGGCGCGGGCCGGCGGGCGGAGCATGGCGGCCGAGGTCCGGGCCGGCCGCGACCCGGCCCTGCGGACCGTGCTGGCCGAGGACAGCACCGCCTGCGCCGGTGTCCTCCTGGCCATCGCCGGCATCGCCCTGCACATGGTGACCGGGGAGATCGCGTACGAGGCGTGCGCCTCCATCCTCATCGGAGTCCTGCTCGTCTACGTGGCGTACACGCTCGGCCGTGCGGCCCGGGTGCAGCTGGTCGGCGAGGCGGCCGATCCCGGCGTCCAGCGAGAGGTGCGCGAGTTCCTGGTGCGGCAGCCGGAGATCGACACGGTCACCGCGTTGCTGACCATGCGGCTGGGGCCCGACTCGGTCATGGCGGCCGCGCGCATCGACCTGACTCCGGGCTACGACAGTGAGACCGTGGAGAACGCGATGGTGCGGATCCGGCGCGAGGTCCGCGGTCGCTGGCACGAGCTGGATCAGGTATTCCTCGACGTAACGGACGCGGCGGCGACCCGACGGGGCGCCGCCGCCGACG
This sequence comes from Streptomyces sp. NPDC060028, assembly GCF_042736725.1. Taxonomy (NCBI): domain Bacteria; kingdom Bacillati; phylum Actinomycetota; class Actinomycetes; order Kitasatosporales; family Streptomycetaceae; genus Streptomyces; species Streptomyces sp. NPDC060028. Next base: position 12,363 of record NZ_JBHWVJ010000078.1, read on the forward strand.
GACACCCCTGATGAATTGTCCGAAGGAGGACGAGATGACGGCTCACGAGAAGTCACGGCGTCACCCGCGTACCACCCCGTCCGAGGCAGTGGGCGAGAGCGGCGACCGCGAGGCACGGCAGCAGGCGGACGACGCCGTGGTGCGGCGTGCGGGCGACGGCGACGCGGACGCCGGCGGCCACACGGCCAAGCGGCAGCGCCCGGGTACCGGCCGGGAGGAACAAGACAGCCCGGACCGCCCGCGGCCGTCGAACGGCAAGGATCACTGACAGGCCCATCCCCTGGATGAAGGCGTCGACCAGGGCGGGGTTGGCCTGGTGGGTGTAGAAACGGGTCACTTCGCCGAGGTAACCGGGTCGCCCCCCTCGCACTGCGCCCCGGCGGCGCCGGGGCGGGCCCACCCGCTGGGCGGCCCGGCCCGCAAGCCGCTCTAGCGGAGGGCGGCGAAGGCCTTCGTGAAGGCCAGGGGCTGCTGGAGGACGGAACTGCACGTCGGGTCGGCGTAGTTCACAGCGCCCGCCGGGCACTGCCGGTCGCGGGCCGCGGACCACATCGCCAGCCGGCCGATCCCCTTCGACTTCGCGAAGTCCACGAGCTGGGACGCGTCGGCGACGGTGAAGGTCTCGCTCGCGACGTCGTTCACGCCGATCATCGGCGTGACGGCGACCGCCTTCCAGGCCGCCGCGTCGGAGAGCCCGAGCACCCCCTTGACCTGCGCTTGCGTGGCCGTCGCCGCCTGGATCGCGTACTGGCCCATGTCGCCGCCGTACGCGGGCCCGTAGTCCATCGCCATGATGTTGACGCCGTCGACCCGCACCCCCGCCCGCTTCGCGTCGGCCAGCAGGGCCACGCCCGGCTGGGTGAGGCCCTCCGGCATCACGGGGAGGGTGAACGCCACGTCCAGGCCCGGGTGCGACTTCTGCAGCGCCGCTATGGCCTGCGCGCGGCGGGTGTTGGCCGCGGTGTCGGGCAGCGCCGCACCCTCGATGTCGAAGTCGACCTTGGTGAGCCGGTACTGGTCGACGACCTTGCCGTACGCGGCGGCCAGTTGGTCCGCGGTCGCGCAGTTCAGGGCCAGCTCGCGCCCCGCCGCTCCGCCGAAGGAGACCCGTACGTCGCCGCCCTTCGCCCGCAGGGCCCCGATCTGCGCGGCGACCTTGTCGCTCGCGAGGTCGGTGACGCCGCCCCACATCGGGGCGCAGCCGCCGCCGGAGGTGACGAAGGCGAGGTGGAACTCCTTCACGCCGGTCTTGTCCGCGGTGTCGACCAGGTCGTAGGCGGGGTACAGGGAGGTGTCCACGTACGGGGCGAAACGCGCCGCGCCTGCCGGGGCGCCGGTGCCCGGCGGCGCAGTGGCGGTGGCCGAGGCGGAGGCCGAAGGGGACGCGGTCCGGGTCGGCTGCGCGGTGGGCGCGGACGTCGCGGGAGCGCCCGTGCTCGGGGCCGCCGTCGGGGTGACGGTGGGGCGGCCGCCGGGCGGGGGCGTCGCGCCCTGGTCCACCGAGCACTTGGACGCGTTGATACGACAGGCCGTCGGGTTGCCGGGGCTGCCGGTCCCGCTCGCCACGAAGCCGACCGTGACCGAGGCGCCGGGGGCCAGTTCCTTGTTCCATGCCGCCGGCTTGACGGTGACGTGCTGCCCGTTGGCCGTGTGGGTGCCGTTCCACAGGGAGTCGATCTTCGTGCCGGCCGGCAGGTCGAATTCGAGGGTCCAACCCGACTGCGCGTGCGTGGTGTTGTTGGTGATCACGTACTGGCCGGTGTATCCGCCGGTCCAGGAGCTGGCCTTCGTGTACACCGCTCCCACGGAGGCGGCCTGCGCGGTGCCCGTGAAGGCGAACGCCGCGCCCGCGATCACCGCCGCCGCCGCGACCGCGCCCGCGGCCTTCGTCTTCGTACTCGCCCTGCGCCGGTGACTGGTCGTGCTGCCCATCGCGTGCCTGCCTCTGCATTGCCGGGGGTTGGGGTGCGGCAGCACGCTAGCCGCCCTGGAACGGACATTTGTTCGTTTCAGGGCGCGGGGAGTGAGCCTTAGGTTCCGCTTAAGGAAGTGATCGGAAAGGGTTAAGGGCGGCTGACCCGCCTCAGGCCGCCGGTACGACCGCCACCCCGGTGAGGCGTTTGAAGTCCCCGCCCGAGGCGAGCACTTGCTGCGCGCCGGTCGAGGGGTTCACCCGAAACAGGGTGCCCACGCCGTTCAACGCCTCGTTGTCCGTGATCAGGATGCTGCCGTCCGCCTCGATCGCCAGCGCCTGCGGGGCGACGAACGCGCCCCCGGAGGCCACGGTGGTCTGGGCCCCGCTCACCGGATCCACCTTGATCACTCCACCACCGAAGCCCGGGAAGGCGTTGGCGTCGGCCACGAGGATGCCGCCGCCGCCGTCGACCGCCACCCCGATCGGGCTGCGCAACTCACCGCCGGAGGTCACCGTCGTACGGGCGCCGCTGACCGGGTCGATGCGCACCACCCGGGCCGAGAGGTCCGCGCCTCCCGCCATGGCCTGCTCGACGACGAGCACGGTGCCGTCCGGCGCCACGCACAGGCGGACGGGCCTCGGCGGAGGATCGCCCACGCCTTCGCCCAGCGCCAGGACCACCTGGTCACCCGTGACGGGGTGGATGCGGATCACGGCGCCGGAACCGGCGGCGAAGCCGTCGACGACCAGGATGTGGCCGTCGGCCTCCACGGCCACATCGCCCGGGGAGGTGAACTTCCCGCCGGAGGTCACCTCCGTCTGCGTCCCGGTCCCCGCGGGCAGTCGGAGCAGTGCGCCGGTACCGGGAAAGAACCGGTCCTTGCTCACCAGGACACTGCCGTCGGCCTCGATGGCGATCCCGGTCGCTCCCTGGAGGTCGCCGGCCGTGGAGAGCGCCCTCTGTTCACCGGTCACCGGGTCCACGCGGAACACCGCACCGGCGCAGCCGAACGCTTGGGAGTCGGAGAGCAGGATCGTGCCGGCGGGAAGACGTTCCTGTACAGCCATGGCGGCTCCTCGGGAGTAGGGACGGCCCCGCCACTCAACCCCACCAACCGGCGCCGCCGGACGGACCGACACTCGCCACGCCGTCCGTCCGGGCGGCGAACCGCCCATTGGAAGCACCACCCCCGTACGGGCCCCGGCCCGCGCCCCCTTGCGCGCCCGGCCCCACCGGACGGGCGCTCCTCATGAGGGCCGCCCGTCCACGGGGTCTCCCAACAGCACGGGGGCCCACTTGGCGGTGGCTTCTTCCAGCGCCTCCACACACAGGTAGAGCCGGCACGCCCCGTCCGCATCGCTCACGGTGATGAGCTGCCCGAGCCGTCCCGCCCCGGGCAGCCGCGGGGCGGCGTCCCCGAACCGGGTGTCGGCCGGATGGGGGACGAGCTCGATCTGCGCGGCCTTCCCGGAAGAGAAGAGGCCGCCCACCTCCGTACCGGAGCTGCAGGTGATGCCGGCGTCGGACTCGCTCTGCGCCCGGATGCCGTTGCCGTCCTTGCTCGTCCCGATCACCCCCACACCGGTGGCCCGCGCCTCCCCGACGACTCCTTCGCCGAAGAGGGTCTCGCCGCGCACCCCGGTCTCCTCGCTCCTGCCGCGCACCCCGCATTCGGACCCGCGCCCGGCCACGCCGATCGCACCGAAGCCGGCCACTCCGGTGGCGTGCGCGGCAATGTCCCCGATGCCGAGCACGCCCGCGCGCGCCTCCTGCTCCTTGGCCACGTCACGCGGGGCCGGGCGGGCGTACCCGGCCACCCCGGTCACCCCCAGACCGACCACCCCGGAGGCGTCCTCGGAGGTCATCTCGGCAATCGCGTCGGTGTCTGCCATGGCGAGGCCTCTTTCCCTGGTCATCCGTGGTCCTTCCCGGTTCCCGGGAAGCTGCCCCGCCCACGCTACGAGCGGGCTCGCGCCCCGCACACCGGGGCTGCTCCAACAGGCCGAGTCGTAGCCCGCCCAGCCCGGGCCGCGGGGTGAGGGCCGGTTGGTAGCGTCTGGACCCGTTCCCTCCCACCCTCCGTGTGTTTCGAAATCCCCGCGGCAGCGCACTCGGTCGTCCCCGCCGACCCCGGCCTGTCCGCCCCCGGGACGCGACGTACTGAACTGGCTGGCACACCTTCCCAACCGCGCTGACGGAGCACGGGTCATGTCCGGCTACTTCGCCGGATACAGCCGCACCGACGGTCATGACGACTTCGACGCGACGAAGCAGCAGGTCGAAGAGGTGCACGCGAACACGGGGCAGTACCCGGCGGTCGTCGCCTGTGACTACGCCGACGGCTGGGTGGACGGGAGGGGATCGACCACGGTCAGCACCTACTGCAACGGCTACCTCAAGGAAGCCTGGAGCAAAGGGAGTCTGCCCTCGGTAAGCGTGCACGCCCCGAACCCCGGCGGCGGCTCGATGAACGTTCCGCTCGCCGACTTCTCCGACCTCACCAACCCCGCCACCCCTGCCGGCAAGGCCTGGCACTCGACTCTGGACAGGGTCGCCGCCGGGCTGAAGGACCGAACTGCGGGCAGGGGAACTACGACGGCGCGGGCTACTATCCGGGCGCCGCTTACGTGGACGTCGTCGGACTGGACTGCTACCTCCCGGACCCGATGACCGCCCAGGGGTATGACGAACTGGTCTGGCTGGGCAAGCCGTTCGCGTTCACCGAGATCGGCCCGCCCAACGCGCCCGGCAAGGACTACCCGGACCCCGGCTTCGACTACGCGAAGTGGACGGGGGCCCTGCACACGCGCTTTCCGCAGACCACGTACTTCCTGACGTGGAACAGCCCGTGGAGCCCGGTCCGCAACGGCAACCTGCACGGCAGCGGCCTCATGAACGACCCGTGGGTGGTCAACCGCGGGGGGATCGACCCGACCCGGCGCACGGAGCGGTCGGGTGTGGAGCTCGCCGGTTTCGAGCCCGGCACCCAGGGCTGGGCTTCCGGCAACACGACCGAGGGCCCCTGGGCGGTCGACGAATGGGCCGCTCGCGGGGCCAAGTCCCTCAAGGCCGACATCGACCTGGGCGGGGTCCGCGAACCGCTCCTGAAGTACGCCACCCCGCAGAACCTCACCGACCGCACCCTGCTGACCGTCCGGGCCCGCACGGCCCCCTGGGGCAACCACGCCTCCGGCACCAGGGCCAAGCCGTACGTCCGTACCGGCACGGGCATGACCTGGTACGACGACGGCGCCCGGCCCGTCGGCGCCGACGGCACCACGCTCACCCTCGACCTCACCAAGGTCCCCGCTCTGGACGACGTACGCGAAATCGGCGTCGACTTCGCCCCCGCCGCCGGCGCCACGGGCAAGGCTGGGGCGGCTGGAACACGACGCGCGGCTCCTCGGCGGTCACGGAATGGGCGGCGCAGGGCACCCACTCCCTCAGAGCGGATGTTGACCTGGCCAAGGGCGAGACGTTCCTCAGCCGCAAAAGCACCTGGGACATGACGGACCGCACCCGGCTCACCGTCCGCGCCCGCACGGCGCCCTGGGGCGATCACGCCGCCGGCACCAGGGCCAAGCTCTATGTCCGCACCGGTGCGGGCGTGACCTGGTACGACGACGGCGCGCGGCTGGTGGGAGCGCAGGGCGCGACGCTCACGCTGGATCTGTCCAAGGTTGCCGAGCTGCACGATGTGCGGGAGATCGGGGTCGACTTCGTCCCGGCGGTCGGCGCCACCGGCACCAGCGCCGTCTACGTCGACGACCTCACCGTGGAGTAGCCCACGGGCACGGCCCGCCCGGTGTGTCGGTCAGGGTGATGCGGTGTGCTGTCCTTCCGGTGGCGGACAGTGGTGACCGTGATCGATGTGGACGCGGTGACGTGGGAGTTGTACGGGCTGCTGCCGGCGGAGTTCACGGCTGCCCGTGAGGAGTCGACGGCCCGGGCCCGTAAGGAGGGTGATGCGTCGGCGGTGAAGCGGATCACGGCCCTGCGGAAGCCGACGGTGGCGGCTTGGTCCTCGAACCTGCTGGTCAGGGCGGAGCCGGCCCAGGCCGAGGAGCTCCTGCGGCTGGGCGAGGCATTGCGCACGGCGCACCGCACGCTGGCGGGGGAGGAACTGCGCGAGTTGTCGCACCGTCAGCACGGGGTGATCGCGGCGATGGCCCGCCAGGCCCGCCGCCTGGCCGGTGAGGCGGGCCACCCCGTGTCGGAGGCCGTCCAGCGGGAGGTGGAGCAGATCCTCCACACCGTGCTCGCGGACCCCGACGCCGCCGCGGAGTGGGCCCGCGGCACGCTCTCCAAGGCCCCGCCCCCGCCGACCGGATTCACCGGCCTCGACATCGCCCCCGACGCCCGCCCGCCCCGGCCGGCCCAGCCGCCCCAGCCGGCTTCCGCCGACCGCCCGGCGGTGCCCGAGGCCAAGCGGGCCCGGGCGCAGGCGCAGGCGGCCGGGCGGGAAGCGGCGGAGGCGGAGGATCGGCTGCGTCTGGCGGACGAGGAGCTCGCCCGGAGCCGGGAGCCACTCGACGCGCTGGACGAGCAGATCGCCGACTTGGAGCGCCGACTCGCGCAAGTGAAGGAGGAACGCCGCCGGGCACGCGCGGAGGCGGGAGCCGCAGAGCGCCGCCACCGCGATGCCGCCCGGGTCGCGCGGGCGGCACGCAAGGCTGCCGATGACGCGGCGCGGGCCGCTGCGCGCCCGGAGCCCGGCGCGGACGGCTGACCGGGCCGGACAGACGTCCCGCCCGGTCGTGGGCCGGTCGCACTCGCCGGCGGGCACCAAGTCGGACGGAATCCGTGGCCCGCGCCGGGGGTAGGCGCTGTGTGTCGGGCGCGAACCCACCGGGTGGCCCCGGCGGATCGGCCCTGGAGGCACCTTCACACGTCGCGGCGCCGCACGACGAGCGCGGCGAGGGCGGTTGCGAGCAGCGGCCAGAGTGCGTACACGCACCAGGAACCGGAGACCGTGGCGTCGCGGATGAGACTACTGCCGGGGATTTCCTCCCAGCTCTGGACCAGGCGCTTCCATGCGCCGACCACCATCATGTGGTTGACGTCTGCGGACCACTGCCTGGACTGCGAGAAGAGCGTCGGCAGCATCAGCAGGGTGAAGAGAGTGGCGACGATGGCGGCCGCGGTGTGCCTGATGAGCACACCGAGCCCCAGGCCGACCAGTGCGCAGACCGGGGCCACCAGCGCGGACGCCACCATGGCGCGGGCCACACCGGGGTGCGCGATCGAGACCCCGGCGTGCCGCTCGTTGAGGATGGCCTGGGAGACGAGGAAGGCACCGAGGGAGATGATCGCGCCGACGATCGTCCAGAGCGCCGCGACGACCCCCGCCTTGGCCAGCACGACCGAATGGCGGGCGGGAACGGCCACGGTGGTGGTGCGGATCAGCCCGCTGCTGTACTCGCTGACGATCGTGACCGCCCCGATGCTGCCGGCGAGGAGCATCAGCGTCATGTAGCCGGCCGCCGGATAGGCGTCGAAGCACAGGAACTCGGGGGCCCGTGGTACGTCCGGGCGGGATCGGCCGAGGTTGTCGAGGTCCGCCAGTGACGCCACCGCCGAGGATCCGATGACGAACAGTGCGGTGAAGGCGAGCGTCCACGGCGTGGAGCGCAGGGACCGCATCTTGATCCACTCGGAGGCGAGCAGGTCACGGAAGCGGGCCGGCGGCTCGGCGACGGGTGCGGCCGAGTGGGTCCGGGCGGCGGAGGCGTGTGTGGTCATCGGTGCTGTCCTGCCATGTATTCGACGCTGTCGGCGGTGAGTTCCATGAACGCCTCCTCCAGTGAGGCGGTCCGCGTGGTGAGCTCGTTCAGCAAGATCCCGTTCTCGAGGGCGAGTGCTCCGATCCGGTCCGCGGGCAGCCCGGTCACGGCGATCTTCTCGGCGCCCGCCGAGCCCTCCGGCTCGACCGACGCCCCTGCGGCGGTCAGTACCGCCGACAGCTCGGCGGCCTGCTGCGTTCCCACCACGACGCACAGGCGGGTGCTGCGGGCCGCGAAGTCCCGTACCGACTCGGCGGCGATGAGCCGGCCCCGGCCGATGACGACGAGCTGGTCCGCGGTGTTCTCCATCTCCGACATCAGGTGGCTGGAGAGGAAGACGGTGCGCCCCTCGGCGGCCAGGCGCCTGAAGAGGCGCCGCATCCAGAGCACGCCCTCCGGGTCCATGCCGTTGACCGGCTCGTCGAACATCAGCACGGGCGGGTCGCCGAGCAGCGCGGTGGCGACCCCGAGCCGCTGCTTCATGCCGAGGGAGAATCCGCCGATGCGGCGGGTCGCGGCCTCGGCCAGCCCCACCTCCTGCAGCACTTCGTCCACCCGACGCGGCGGGATGCCGTTGCTGCGGGCGAGGGCCGACAGGTGGGCCGCGGCGCTGCGTCCGCCGTGCACCTGGTTGGCGTCGAGGAGGGCGCCGACGTGTCGCAGTCCGCGCGGATGGCTGTGGAACGGGACGCCGCTGACGGTGGCGGCGCCGCCGGTGGGCGCCTCCAGACCGAGGATCATCCGCAGGGTGGTGGTCTTGCCGGCTCCGTTGGGGCCCAGGAATCCGGTCACCTGGCCCGGTCGCACGGTGAAGGACAGATGGTCGACGGCGGTCTTGCTGCCGTAGCGCTTGGTGAGTTCGTTGACTTCGATCACGAGGGCAACCCTGCCGGGCGGACCCCTGCCCCGGCATCGGGCCGGGGGCGGCAACCGGGGCCGCCGGGTTGGTCCGTGGGCGTACGCCCACGGGCCGATGCCGCGCCTGCGGCGGCTGGTTAGTCTCGCGGCATGTACACCACACCGCCGATGATGAGAACGAAGGCCATGGCCCAGGCCAAGGCCATGGCCTGGGCGGGAGGTGTCCTGTACCTCTTCGTGCCGGGTCTGCTGGTGGGGGGTGCGCCGCGGGCCTCGGGGACGGTCCACGCGATCGGGTCACTGCTGGCCGTGAGCCTGCTCGTGGGCGTGCTGCGGCGGATGCCGCTCCTGGCTCTGGCCATGACGCTCTGCGGGTCCACTGCCGTGGTGGTGGGCGCTCCGAGCTCCGGGCACGAGAGCCTTTCGGCGTCGTATCAGGGCCAGTTCCTGTCGTATATGGCGGTGGACCTCGTCCTGGGCTTCATCGTCGCCACCTGCGCGCGGCGAGCCTCGCTCCTCGCCGCGGCCGCATCTTTCACCGTGCAGCTCTTGGTCATCGGCGGTTTCGCGCACGGGGACAACCTGACCGTCAACGTCGTGATCTCCCTCCTGGCGATGGCCGCGTCCTGCACGGTCGGCCTGCTGAGCCGCGAGCGCCGCGAACACGCGGTGGTACTGCGCTCGCAGGAGGTGGCCGAGGCGGTGACCGCCGAACGGCTGCGGATCGCGCGGGAGTTGCACGACATGGTGGCGCACAGTATCGGCATCATCGCCATCCAGGCCGGGGCGGGGAGCCGGGTCATCCGGACACAGCCCGAGGCGGCCCGCGAGGCACTGCGAGCCATCGAGGCCACCAGCAGGGAGACCCTGTCGGGCCTTCGGCGCACGCTGGTGGCACTTCGTCAGGCCGACCTGGACGAGGCGGCCTCGGGGGCGTCGGGAGCCTCAGGGGCGTCGGGGCAGGCGCCCCTCGCGCCCTCACCGGGTCTGGCGGACATCGAACGGCTCGCGGCAGCCACCTCCGACGCGGGGGTACGCGTCGACGTGCGCCGCAGTGGTGAGCAACGCCCTCTGCCGGCCGAGATCGACCTTTCCGCCTACCGTATCGTGCAGGAGTCGCTGACCAACGTGGTCCGCCACGCGGGCACCGGGCGTTGTCGGGTGGCCATCGACTACGGGGACGAGGAGTTGTCCGTGGAGATCGTCGACGAGGGGCGCGGCGCCACCGGGAACGGACCGGCCCACGGCTTCGGCATCGTGGGCATGCGCGAGCGGGCCAGTCTCCTCCACGGCCACCTCAGCGCCGGACCGCGTCCCGAGGGCGGCTTCCGGGTGACGGCGCGGCTGCCGCTGCCGCTTCCCGCGCCCGTCGGAGTTCCGGTGGACGCCCGATGAGCGACAGTCCCGTACGCGTCGTGCTCGCCGACGACCAGCCCCTGGTGCGGTCCGGCCTGCGCATGATCATGGCCGAACACCCGGACCTGGAGGTCGTCGGTGAAGCCGGCACCGGGGCCGAGGCGGTCCAACTGGTCAAGGACGTCAGCCCCGACGTCGTGGTGATGGACATCCGGATGCCCGGCATGGACGGGATCGAGGCCACCCGCCTGATCACCGCCGGCACGGCAACGACCCGGGTCCTCGTCCTGACCACCTTCGACGAGGACGACCACGTCTACGGCGCGCTCCGCGCCGGCGCGAGCGGCTTCGCGGTCAAGGACATGGCGCTGGACGACATCCTCGCGGCCATCCGGGTGGTCGCCGCCGGCGACGCACTGCTCGCGCCGGGGGTGACGCGCCGTCTGATCGCGGACTTCGTCGAGCGCCCCGCAGGCCCCGGAGCTGCCCCGCAGCGCTCCTCCCGGCCGGTCGAGGGCATCACCGAGCGGGAACGGGAAGTCCTGACCCTGATCGGGCGCGGCCGATCGAACACCGAGATCGCGGAGGAACTCTTCATCACGGTGGCCACCGCCAAGTCGCACGTGTCACGGTTGTTCGCCAAGCTGGGTGCCCGGGACCGGGTTCAACTCGTGATCACCGCCTATGAGATGGGGCTCGTCACCACTCCGTCTCGCTGAGCGCGTCCCTTCCCGTCCCGAGGACCTCGCGGATGACGTGCCGCGCGTTGGCTGAAATGATCGGATTGGTCGTCCGGTAGTACGGCAGCTGGATGACCGCCATGGACAACGCCCAGCCGCGGCTGCGGGCCCAGGTCGCGTCGTCGACGTCTACCGCCTCGCGGTACACCCGCCGCGCCGAGGCGGGCAGCAGGTTCCAGGCCGGGATGAGATCGGTGGCCGGCTCGCCCATGCCCACGGTGCCGAAGTCGATGACGGCCGAGACCCGGTCGCCGGCGAGCAGCAGATTGCTCGGCATGAGGTCGCAGTGCGTCCAGCAGGCCGGGCCCGTCCACAGGGGTGCCGCGAGCGCTTCCTCCCAGGCCGCGGTGATCTCGTCGGTGTCGAAGGGCTCGTCGGTGCGGCGCAACGCCTCGATCGCCGCGCGCATCTCATGGTCTTCGGCGATCAGCGGGCCGCCCCGGTGCGCGGGCGGACCGCCGGGGAGATCGATCTTGCGGATGGCGACCGCGAACTCCGCGAGGTCACGGGCCACGAGCTCGGGCTCGGCCAGGTCACCCTCGGCCGGGTTGCGGCCTTCGATCCAACGGTGCACCGCCCAGGCGAAGTCGTACCCCTCGCCCGGGGCGCCGGTCGCCACCACCTCCGGGATCGGCAGCGGCAGCAGCGGCGCCAGCCGGGGGAGCAGCCGTGCCTCCATCGCGATGGACTCGGCGCCACCGGGGCGCAACGGCATCCGGACGGTCAGGTCCTCGCCGAGCCGGTAGATCGCGTTGACCGTGCCTCCGGAGGCGAGCCGCGTGACCGGCAGGTTCGCCCACCGGGGGAACTGGGCGCGCAGCAGCCGCCGGACCAGCCCGGCGTCGGTCTCCGCTTCGTCCGCGTGCATCGTGGCCATGTGCCCCCCCAGATCTCAGGTTCCCGAAGGATCATCGCATCGCGGACGTCCTGAAGTGCCGGCTTGCCTGGGTATCCGCCGCGCTGAAATAGTGATGATCATGAAAAGAGATCAGGTCGGCAGGCTCATCGGCGCGAGCTTCGGACTCGTCTTCGTCCTGGTGAACGCCGATGCCCTGCCGGTGGCCATTGCCGTGCCCGTGCGGCTGCTTGCCGTCGTGGCGTTCCTCGGCGTGGTCCTGAGGCGACGCGGCGGCGGCGCGCCCCTGCCGGTCGAACAGGCCACGCCGGGCGCGAGTTTCGGGCGGCGCTACTGGTACGTGGTCGCGGCCGAGGTGCTCGCCGTACTGGCCGGGTTGATCGTGATCAACCGCATCCTGCACGCCCCCCGCGCGAGCGTGGGGTGGATCGCGCTCGTCGTCGGCTTGCACTTCTTCGGGCTGGCGGCAGTCTGGCGTAGGCCCGCCCTGCACAGGCTCGCCACCGCCATGACGCTCTGCGCCGCCGCCGGACTCGTACTGGCCGCATACGGGGCCCCCGCCGCCGTCATCGCGACCGCGTCCGGAATCGCCCCCGGTGCACTGCTGCTCGCCTCGGTATGGCGCTCCGGCCGCCAGGCCGTGTCCGCCGTACCTGACCGGGCCCCGGTCTTCTCCGACCAGGCGGGGGTGCCGGCCCCCCGGCATTGACGGTGCTGCGCCGGCCGCCGGGCCGGGCGGCGGCGCGCCTGGCGCACCCGGACCGGCGGCCTGCCGGGGAGCGGGCTGTCGATGGGCTAGAACGGGGGCTCACACGATTCGGCTTCCGGGGTGATGTGGTGGAGCAGGCAGGAGTTGCGAGCGGCGCCGGGGAATCCAGGAAGGGGCCCGGGCGCAGAGTGATCCTGGGGTTCGCCGCCGCCGCGATCGCCCCGTGGCCGGGCGCAACGGCGCTCGCCGCCGCCGGTGCCGACTCCGGGCCGCAGGACGCCGTACGGGCCGCGTCTCAAGGCGACGGGCTCGATGTGCGGGCGGAGAACGCACGGCCCGGCTCCCCTGACTGGCGGATCACCCGGCGCGGCCCGGCCCGGGCGATCGAGGGATTTGCCGAGCGGGTCAGCACGCGTTGCGGCGAGCCGTTCGCGGTGCGGGTGTCGACGACGGCCGCGTTCTACACCGTCTCCGCGTACCGGATGGGCTGGTATGGCGGGGCCCGGGCCCGTCTGGTGTGGCGGTCGGACCCCTTGCCGGGCATCCTCCAGCCATCGGCCCGGCTCGACCCCGAGACGCGCATGGCGCACGCCGAATGGCAGCCGACGGCGCAGGTGGACACCTCCGGCTGGCCGGAAGGCTGTTACCTCCTGCGCCTGGACACCCGGGACGGCCACGCCCAGCGGTACGTACCGGTCACCGTCCGGTCCTCCTCGGCCGTGGGCCGTACGGTCGTGGTCAACTCGGTGGCCACCTGGCAGGCCTACAACCGGTGGGGCGGCGCGGACCTCTACAGGGGCGCGACGGGCAAGAGCGGGTCGAGATCGCTGAGGGTCTCCTTCGACCGTCCCTACTCGGGCAGGCAGGGGGCAGGCCAGTTCCTCCCCTTCGAGGCGCCCCTGATCGCGCTGGCCGAACGGATGGGCCTCCCGCTGGCCTACGCCACCGGGGTGGACGTGGCCCGCGATCCGGAGTTCCTGTCCGCGGCGGCCGCCGTGCTCTCCCTGGGCCACGACGAGTACTGGAGCCCCGAGCAACGCCGGCACGTGACCCGGGCGCGCGATACGGGGACGAACCTGGCCGTGCTCGGCGCCAACTGCTGTTACCGGCGCATCCGCTTCGAACCCTCCGCCGTCGGACCGGACCGCATCGTCGTCTGCTACAAGGGCGACTACGCCAAAGACCCCGGGTTCCAGCGAGGGTCCGCGCCCACGAACGACTTCCGGCGAGCGCCCGCCCGCGAGCCCGAGAGCGCGCTGCTCGGCGTGATCTACGACGGCTATCCCGTCGACGCCCCGTACGTGGTCTCCCACCCCGATCACTGGCTCCTCACGGGCACCGGGGCGCGGGCGGGCGATTCCCACCCCCACCTGGTGGGGGTCGAGTTCGACCGCGTCAACCCGGCCTACCCGACACCGCGGCCGGTCGAGGTCCTGGCGCACTCGCCCGTGGTCTGCAAAGGCCGTCCCTCGTACGCGGACACCGCCTACCTGTCCCTGCCGAGCGGGGCCGCGGTCTTCGCGACGGGCACCATGCGCTGGGTCGAGGCCCTCGACGCGAGCGGGCCCGGCGGGCGCAACGGCCGTCACGGTCTGGACGCGCGGGCCGGGCACTTCACCCGCACGGTCACCGCCAACGTCCTGCGGGCGTTCGCGCGGGGGCCGGCCGGGCGTGCCAAGCCCGCCCAGGACAATCTGGCCGCCCACTACGGGGACACGGCCGCGACTCCCGGCGCGTAGCACCCGTACCCCGCACCCCGCAGCAGTAATGTCCCGGTTTGTCAGTTATGGCACTACTTCGGGGATGTGCGTTGCGTCGACTCACCGTTGCTCTCACGCTGCTGGCAACCCTCGCCGGGGGCGCCCTCGCAGGCTCGCAGGCCATCTCCGCCGAGCGTGAGACGCCAGGCGGCCGGGGCACGAACATCCTGGTCGTCGGCATCGACAGCCGCGCGGGCCTATCCGCTGCCGAGAAGCTCCGCCTCCACGTGGGTGGCAAGGGGTGCAACTGCACCGACGTGATGATGCTCGTGCACCTCTCCGAGAACGCGCGGCGCGCGAGCATCGTTTCCATCCCCCGCGACTCCTACGTCCAGTACGCCGACGCGGCCGCGCCACCCGCGGCCCCCGGCCCCGCCCGCCTCGGGAAGATCAACGGGGCGTTCGCGATCGGCGCCGGCCCTCTGAGCGTACGTACCGTCGAGAAGGCCACCGGCCTGCACATCGACCACTACCTGGAGACCGGATTCACCGGCTTCGAGCAGACGGTCGACCATCTCGGCGGCGCGACCGTGTGCACGGCCAAGCCGCTGACGGACGACGGCTCCGGTCTCGACATCAGCGCCGGTGTCCACCGCCTGGACGGAAACGGAGCGCTCCGCTACGCCCGCGCCCGGCACATCAACCGCCCCGGAGACCTCGGCCGCGTCCGCCGTCAGCAGCGCATGGTGAACGAACTGCTGGCCCGGCTCACCTCCGAGGGCGCCCTCGCAGGCCCGATCAGCGCGGCACGCACCGCCCGCACCCTGCTGAAGACCGTACGTACCGACGAGCGGACCGGACTGGACGACCTGATCCGCATCGGATGGGCCCTCGGCCACCTCCGGCCCGACCGCATCGAGTTCGCCACCGTACCCATCCGGGTCTTCGACCACCGGGTGCCCGGAGTGGGCTCCACCCTGCTGTGGGACGAGGCCCGCTCCGCCGCGCTGTGGGACGCCCTGGCCGCGGACCGCCCCCTCAAGGGCGACCCCCGCATCCAGCCCGTCCCCGAAACGCCGGCCGAGACCAACCCCGGGGGGATCGCGGTCCGCGTGGACGACACCGCGGTCGCCGCCGCACTGCGCCGCAGCGGCTTCGTCGTCACCGACACCTCACAGTCCGCACCCCCCGTACGGCCCGCGGGCCCGCCGGTCATCACCCACGCACCCGGGCGGGAGGCGGACGCGGCCACCCTCGCGGCCGCGTTGCCCGGCGCGCGGCTCCGGGCCGTCGCGAACCACGACAAGTCCTTCGACGTCGCCATCGGCACGCGACCCGCCCCGGTCAAGACCGTCACCTACGACCGCAACAGAGCCGAAGGCGCCCCCGTGACAGCTGACGCCCTGCGCTGCCCCGGAGCCGGGGCCAACGGCTGACAGGGTGGAGGTGTCGGTCACCAACACCAACCGGCCGAACCGCATCAGCGCCCGGGTGTGGACCACCAACGGCGGGAGCGCCAACGCTCGACGCGCGCGAGCCACTGCGCGAAGAGGGCGCGCAGGAGCTCCGGTTGCTCGTGGGGGAGGGCGTGTCCCGCGTCGTCGACCACGGCGAGCGAGGCGTGCGGGTATGCGGTGACGAGGTCGGTCGCGGCGGCATACCCGACCGTCGAGTCCAGCCGTCCCGCCACGATCACCGTCGGACCCGCGTAAACCGGTGCGTCATCGGGGGTGAGCGCCCACCGTTCGCCGATGCGCTCGAGCGCTGCCTGGTCGACGAGCGCGGCGGCCGGGGCGACGTGACGTTCGTACCGTTCGAGCATCTCCGGGGTTTGGATCACGAAGTAGCCCCGGAAGACGTCGTCGCCGAGCTGACCCGATCCGACGACGACGCGGTGCTCCGGGATTTCGCGCGGTGCCGGCGCCAACGGACAGACGAGCGCCAGACCGGCGACCCGCTCCGGGCGCCTCGCGGCCATCGCTTGCGCGTAGTACGCGCCCGCCGAGTGACCGACGAGCAGGTGCGCGCTCCCGCCGGTGACCTCGTCGGCGAAGTCGAGCAGCGTGTCGAGGACGTCGTCGGCGCTGCGCAGCGTGTCGGGAGCGAGGGTCCGACCCATCCCGGGGAGGTCAGGATAGATCCGCCGGAGCCCCGTAACGCCGTCGAAAACCGGCTCGAAGCAAGCCTCCGCCTCGCGGTGGTCGACGCCGGCGCCGTGGAGTACCAGCACGGGCCGACCGGCGCCGTGCGCCACGTAGTGGAACACCACCCGGCCCACGCGGATCTCCATCCCCCGCATGCTAGCCGCGGTGGGGGGTCGCGACTACGCGGCACGGGATCGCGGAGCTGTCGGGCACCGATACGGTCCGTTACCAGTAGATCGCGCACCGGTCCGCGATACGGATCCGGGCGGAGCGGCACCCCTGTGGGCCCGGCTGCGCAGCCGGGGCGCGGCCCCGGCGCCTGCCGCCGACGAGGGGTCTACGGGGTCCACGCGGGCGCGGACCAGCCCGACGGCCGTCGCAGACGCTCCGGACGTGGCCACGACCGGGCGGACCAGGGGTGACCGGCGCCCGGGCCGCCTGACCGGAACCCGGTTCCACCCGACCTCGGACGTGGCATGCTCGTCATATGGAGGGCGATTTCATGCTTCCCGACGCTGGTGCGGGGGCGGCACCCGAGGTGCTGGCACTGGCCAAGGTCGTGTCCAAGCTGCGGGCCGAAGTCCTGGAGCTGGAAAGCGTGGCCTCGGTGACGGCCGTCCTGGAGCGCGCCAAGGGTGTCGTGATGGCCCAGGCGGGCGTGACCCCGGACGCCGCGTACCAGCTGCTGTTCGACCGTGCCGAGCAGAGCCGGCGGACCCTCCTGGAGCAGTGCTGGATCACCCTGGGCCGGACCGCCCGGACCGGCGCGGATCCCGTCGCGCCACGGCCGCAGGTTGCCGGGCAGGGCGCGCCCGTCATGCCGCCGGAGCCGGGCGTCTCGCCCTTCAGCACGAGCCGCTACGTCGCCGGGGGCGCCGGCGACGGCCGGCCGGCCGTGCACCGTACCCTCCTGGCCCGCCTGGCCGAGGACCTCGCGGCCGCCCGTACCCCGAACGAGATCGCCGGGCTGCTGCATGCGGTGCTGGCCGACTCGCAGGACGTCGACGCGGTGATGATCTACACCGTGGCCACCACGGGAAGCCTGAAGCTGACGGGGCACGCCGGTATCAGCGACTCGATGGCCGAGCAGTGGAGCCACATCCCGCCGCTCAGCGGCGTCGCCGCGATGGAGGCGATCGCGGCCCGGGAGGCGATGTGGCTCGAAGACCCGGAGCAGGACGCCTCCCGGTACCTCCTGATCGGCGATCCACCCGAGCGGTGGCCCTCGCGCGCCTGGCTCCCCGTACCCGGCAACGGTCCGGTGACCGCCGTCGTGGGGTTCTTCCGCACTCGGCAGGGCCACTTCGACGCTCGTACGCGGACCCTGCTGAGGCGGGCCGTCAGGCTGTGCGGCGGGCCCCTGCGAGAGGACCGGGGCCCCTACGGACACGACCCGATCCATGCGGACGTGGACTCCATCCAGACGGTCTTCGACGCCCTGTCCGGACCGGCGATCCTGCTGACCCCGCTGCGTTCGCCGACGGGTGAGGTGGAGGACTACCGGATCGACGCCGCGTCGCCGGAGTCGCTGGACGTGGCCGGGCGACACGGCAAGGAGCTGGTCGGCCGGCGGATATTGGAGAACTACCCGACGGTGGCGGGCACGGCACTGTGGGAGGGGTACCTGGACACCCTGACCATGGGGGAGGTCTACCAGGGAGAGCCCTTCATCTACGAGGAAGTGACCGCCGGAGTTCCGCAGCAGTCCGTGTACTCGGTCCGGGCGTCCAGGCTGGGGGAGCGCCTGGTCGTGTCCTGGATCCGCCACGACGACAGCGAACGGGAAACCCGCAGGCTGGACGACCTGCAGCGGCTGGGCAACCTCGGCTGGGCGAGCTGGAACCTGGTGACGGACACCATCACCTGGTCCGACCAGGTCTACGCCATCTTCGGCCGCGACCCCGCCCTGGGACCCATGCGGCTGGAGGAACTGCCCCGGCACCTGCTGGCGGAGGACCTGCCCAGGCTGGGCGCGGCCGTTCAGCGGCTGGTGGCCGACGGCACGGCCATCAACCAGTTCTTCCGCATCACCAGCGCACACGGCGTACGGCACCTGCGGATCGTGGCGGAGGCTCAACGGGACGCGGACGGCAGCCCGTTGGAGGTGCACGGCTTCTTCCAGGACCTCAGCGCCCTGCGGGACACCGAACTGGCCCTGCGCGAGAGCGAACGCGCCAACCTCGTCCAACGCGGCGTGCTCACGGCCGAACGTGCGATCGCCGTCCGGCTCCAGGAAGCCCTGCTGCCGATGCCAGAGCAGTCTCTGGAACTCGCAGGCTTGGGCGTCGACGTCGCGTACGTCCCCGCCGACAGCGGCCTGAACGTCGGAGGCGACTGGTATTCCGCGATCGAACTGCCGGACGAGAGCGCGCTGTTCGTCGTCGGAGACGTAGCCGGTCACGGTCTGGCCGCCGTGGGCACCATGGCCCAGCTCCGCTTCACGACCAAGGGCATGATCGTCACCGGCTCACCCCTCCCCGACGTCCTCCGCAGGCTCAACACCCTCCTGCTCCATACGGCCACGGACCCCGACGGCGCCACCGCCACCATGGTCATGGGGCGCTACCAGCCCTGGGACCGCCGCCTGACCTGGGTGCGGGCCGGGCATCTGCCGCCCTTGCTGATCCGCGGTGGTACGGCGCAGTTCCTGCCACAGCCCGTGGGCTGCCTCCTCGGCGCCACCTTCCACCCCACGTACGGGCAGGCCGTGATCGACCTGCTGCCCGGGGACCGCCTGCTGCTCTTCACGGACGGCCTCGTGGAGGAGCCGGGCGAGGACATCGAAGCGGGGCTCGAGCGCCTCGCCGAAACGGCTCTGCGGCTCGTGCGGGAGGGCCGGAGCGAGACGCTGGCCAGGGCTTTGGCCGCACTGCGGCCCGGGAACCGGGACGACATCTGCGTCCTGGACATCCACGTACCCGACGAGCCCTGATCCCGCCCCGGAAGGCGGCCGCCCGGAGTCGGATCCCGAGCGATGCCGGGCACAACTCGTCACCGACCATCTGGGTTGATCCGGTGCGACCGGTGCACCGGTTGTATCCGTTTTCACGCAGGGAGCCAGGGAGCCAGGGAGCCAGGGAGCCAGGGAGCCAGGGTGCGCGGGGGAAGCCGCTGATCACTTCGGTTCCGGTTCCGGTTCCGCCAGCGCCGCCACCAGCTGAGGGAGGTTGTCGCCGGCCAAGACGAGCGCGAGGTGGTCGTGGTAGTCCCGGCTGCTGACGATCAGGCCGTCGCGCACCCGCAGCACCTGGATGTTGGCGGCCTCGAACCTCCGCCCGGTCAGCCGGTGGTGTACGTGGTAGTCGAACTCGGCGACGACCACCTCGGGGTCGTCGGTTTCCCGGACGACCACGTTGGCGGGGGTCAGCTCCAGGGGCGAACTCGAGGAGACCAGCGCGAACCGCTCCCTGAGTGCGGCCCGCCCCTCGACCCGGCGCGGACCGACCGGCTCGAAGACGGTCTCCACCACGGCGTCCTCGGCGTAGAGCTCGGCCAGCTCCGTGTACCGCCCGGCGCCGATGCCCTCGATCAGCTTCTGGAAGACCTCGCGCGGCGACAGCGTTTCGGGCATGACAACCTCCAGCGGAATCCGTGCATAGAATCGGACTGGCGACTCCGTTTTTACGATACGGATTGGACAGTCCGGTTGTCCAGAGGGGTTCCGTTGACGGCGGAAGGTGGGAGAGGGATGGGTGGCGCTCAGGAGCGTCCGCTGCGGGCGGACGCGGCCCGCAACCGGGCCAGGCTGCTGGATGTCGCCACGGAGGTGTTCACCACCCGCGGCGTCAGCGTGCCGACCGAGGAGATCGCCCGCATCGCCGGGGTCGGAGTCGGGACGCTCTTTCGGCACTTCCCGACCAAGGAGGCACTGCTCGAGGCCGTGACGGTGCGCAGGCTGGAGGAAATGGCGGCCCAGACCGCGCAGCTGGCCGCCGAGGCGGGCCCCGCCGAAGCCTTCTTCGCGTGCTTCCGCCTGGTGGTGGAACAGTCCGAGGGGAAGAACGAGTTCGCCCAGGCTCTCGCCGCGGCCGGGGTCGACGTACATGCGTCCCTGCAGGCGCCGACCATGGAGATCCAGGCCCGACTCGCCGATCTGCTGGCCGGCGCGCAACAGGCCGGGGCGGTCCGCCCAGAGCTGGGGCTGCCGGAGTTCATCGCCCTCCTGGCCGGTACCGGCAGGGCGATGGAACAGCTCGGAGCGGATCCGGCGCCCCGGGAGCGGATCTTCGAGGTCGTCTTCGACGGACTGCGGCCACGCTGAACCGAAGGCGCAGGAACCGCACTTCCGCCGGCATCCGGCGCTACCGGAACGGCGACGCACCGTCAGGACCGGTCTGGGGCCACCTGCACGGCCCGGCGGCACTGGAGATCAACGGCCATCTGCCACCCAGGGCCTCATCCCGGGAAGGCGCGGCTACCAGACGACCGAACCGGCCTTGTCGAAGAAGCCACCGGTCGGGCCGTGGGCTCCGGTGACGGCCATGCGGACGATGATGTCCGCCCCCTCTTCGACGGTGTTGGTGCCCCGTTGGCCGTTGAGGTCGGTGGCGGTGTAGCCGGGGTCGACGGCGTTGAACCGGATGGCGGGGTACGCCTTGGCGTACTGCGATGTGATCATCACCAGCGCCGTCTTGGAGGAGTTGTAGTCCAGCAGTGTCACATGGAACTCGATGCGGCCCGGATCGGCGCATGCCGCCGGCGAGCCCAGACCGCTGCCGACGTTGACGACGACCGGGGCGACGCTCGCCTCCAGGAGCGGCAGGAAGGCGTGCGTGACGCGCACGACGCCGAAGACGTTCGTGTCGTACGTGGCCTGCATGTCGGCCCCGGTGACCTCGCCGACCGGCTTGCCCGCCCCCGCGATCCCGGCGTTGTTGACCAGGACGTCCAGGCGGCCCGCGTCCGCGCGGACGAACTCGGCGGCGGCCTCGACGGAGTCCTCGTCGGTGACGTCGATCTGGACGAAGCGGGCGCCGAGCTCCACGGCCGCCGCCCGACCGCGCTGGGGATCGCGCGCCCCGACGTAGACGGTGTGCCCGGCCTTGACCAGGCGCCGCGCCGTCTCGAGGCCGAGTCCCTTGTTCGCTCCGGTGATCAGGGTGGTGGTCATGCGCGCACTCCAGTGACAGGTGGGTTGGTGATGCGGTGATGCCTCCACCTTCGTCGCACCGCGTACGAACAGACAGTGCCCGCGTTTGCCTGTGGACTGCCGGTACCAGGCTGTCCGGGCGTGGCCACCGGATACTGGGGGCGTGAGCGAATCCAGGGAACTTGGCATGGCATTGCGTGGCTGGCGCGACCGTACGGCCCCGGCCGCGGTCGGACTGCCCGTCGGCGGAGTACGGCGCGCCGCGGGACTGCGACGCGAGGAACTGGCGCAGCTCGCCGGCCTGTCGGTGGACTACATCGTCCGCCTGGAACAGGGCCGGGCCACCTCCCCGTCCCCGCAGGTGCTGTCCGCACTCGCCCGCTCCCTGCGGCTGTCGGCAGCCGAGCGCGCGCACCTCTTTCTGCTCGCGGGCCAAGCGGCGCCGGGCCCCGGGCAGCTGTCGGAACACATCCCCGCAGGGGTCCGAAGGCTGCTTGACCAGCTGGACGGTGCACCGCTCAGCGTGCACGACGCGGCTTGGAACCTGACCCTGTGGAACCCGTTGTGGGCCGCCCTGTTCGGGGACGCGTCCGCACAACGCGGACGCGACCGCAACATAGTGTGGCGCCACTTCACCGGTCTGCCCAGCCGGGTCACCCACACCCCCGAGCAGGAGGCCCGGTTCGAGGCGGCGGTGGTCGCCGATCTCAGAGCGGCGACCGCCCGCTACCCCACCGATGCGGGCCTGCGCTCCCTGATCAAGGACCTGCGGGGCAACAGCACCGCCTTCGCACACCTTTGGGACAGCGGGATCGTGGGCGTCCACGCGACGGACACCAAAACCATCCACCACCCCGATGTCGGCACACTCACCCTCGACTGTGACGTGCTCATGGCTCCCGGCAGCGATCTGCGCATCGTCGCCTACACCGCTGCCCCCGGCAGCGACGCCTCCGGCCGGCTGGCGCTCCTCAACGTCATCGGGACCCAGGCGATGACCGAGAACAGCACCCCGGCGTAGCGGCCGGCCACAGCAGAACGAGTTCAACGGCCGGCGTCAGATCGGTCTGGCGTGCCGGGCTCGCGCCGTCCGAGGAC